>JADJVA010000007.1 GCA_016716765.1 Bdellovibrionales bacterium
CACTTATTCTGGAGATTCGGGCACTCAATTTTTGAATAAGCAGGGCTATGATGAATCCATGGTTCATGCGATTCACGGTGCGGGAGTCGAAACGATCAAGGTTCGCGGAGGAATGGCCCTTCTCGGTGCGACTCGGATTTTTGGTCTTTATCGGTTTGCAAATATGTTGGCTCTTCTGGACGCAAAATTCGTGGTGTGGGTCCAGATAAGGCGGTGGGCGCCAGAGGCTGGGACAGTTACAGTTGGCACACGGATCTCCCCCTGGGCACCATGGTGACGGGAGCTCAAACAAATGACTTGATCTCTCTGCGACAGAACATGAAGCTCATCTTGGTCTGGGGAATGAATTGGATTACAACTAAAATGCCCGATTCCCATTGGTTAACGGAGAAGCTCGTCTGAAGGGAACCAAAGTGGTCACTGTAACGGTCGAATACAGTGCAACTGCAACCAAGGCAGATGAGGCCGTCATTATCAGGCCAGGAAGTGATCCAGCCTTCGCTTTGGGACTTGCTCAGGTCATTATCGCTAAAAACTTATACGATCCAGATTTCGTCCGTGGGAGCACGGATTTGCCTTTTCTCGTGCGTATGGATAATCTTCAACCACTGCGCCTGAAGAAGTCCTGCCAGGATACAAAGCGCCTGAATTAAAGTCGCTCAGATTTTTGAAACTCGGAGAAAAGGCTCCAGGTGGATTGTTGCAAAAAGAGCAGATGGCTCCGGAAGCCATGCGCGATGATTTCCACCCTCATGTGGTTTTTGATAAAAAGAAAAGGAATTTCACGCAATCACGCGGGATGAGTTTGGAAAGAACTTTTTGGAACTGGGTCTCGATCCCGACCTGACTTACCAGAACATGGTGACTCTTGCAGATGGAAAAAAAATTAAAGTCAGAACTGTATTTGGAATGACAGTTGAGTATCTCAACAAAAATTTTACTCCTGAAAAGACTTCGATCGTAACAGGAGCGCCAGCCAAGGCTATTGTCTCGCTTGCAACGGATATCGCCAAGAATAAAGAAACGACACTCTTTGCTTGTGGCATGGGACCAAATCAATTTTTTAACGCTGATTTAAAGGATAGGGCGATTTTTCTGGTAGCTGCTTTGACTCGCAATGTTGGCTTTCCCGGAGGAAATGTTGGCAGTTATGCGGGTAACTATCGAGTTGCTCTCATTGGCGGGGAACCTCTCTATGTTCTAGAGGATCCCTTTAATCCTCAGTTGAAAGCGGGCGAAAAGGTTCCTCTAAAGAAGACATTTCATTATGAGTCTCTTCATTACTTCAACTACGGGGATCGGCCCCTAAGAAAAGGCAATAAGCTTTTCACAGGGGAGGGACACACTCCTGCTCCAACGAAGGCGATGTGGCTGAACAATTCCAATTCAGTGATTGGAAATATTAAGTGGCATTTCGATGTTGTGAACAACACACATTGCCTAAAGTTGAATTCCATTTTGTTATGCAGATTGGTGGTGGACGGGGTCTTGTGAATATGCAGATCTTGTGTTCGCCTGCGATAGTTGGGCGGAGTTCAAGCAACCAGATTTGACGGCATCTTGCACCAATCCCTTCGTGCAGGTATTTCCCACGAACGCCGCTCCCACGCATTTTGACACTGAGAACGATGTCAACATTATTGCCAATGTTTCTAAGGCTCTCGGCAAGTTGGTCGGTGAGCCTCGCACATGGAGCAAATGTAAAATTTGTCCTTGAAGGTAAAGTTGAAGAATATTTGCAGCGAATTGTGGATGGCTCCTTTACTTTGAATGGATATAAATTTAAGGATCTTGAGGCCAAAGGCAAAGGAAGGGTTCAGCCTGATGAACAATCGAACCTATCCTCGGATTTCTTCCTACGAGCAAGCAAAGTCTGAGGTACCGTGGCATTACCAAGTCTGGTCATCTGGAGTTTTATCGACCAGAGCCAGAGTTCTTGAGCATGGAGAAAATATTGTCGTTTACCGGAGAGCCGATCCGATTCTACCACTATAGGCCAAACGTCATTGTTGGACAGCGGCACGAAGGCATTCGGCCAAAGGGTCCAGAGCAGTATGGTTTAAAGCGCAGTGATCTCTCTGTTGAAAGTCGACAAGTCAGAAACGTGCAAATGACAGGGGGCAGTTAGTAAAATCAAAGCATCGCTTAAAATTAAAATGTACACTCACGTATATCACACGCCCAAATATCGTCATGGTGCGCACCACAGCTGTCGATACCGATTTTACTTCAGTTTGGTTTGGACCATTCGGAGATGTCTATCGTCGCGACAAACGGATGCCATCGGTCGTGGAGGGCTAGATATCAATCCCCGCGATGCAAGAAAATTGGGAATTGACGATGGTGACTACGTCTACATCGATGCTGATCCAGAAGATCGTCCTTTCCGGGGGGCAAAGAAGGGAACTGAGGAGTATAAGGTTGCACGACTGATGCTGCGTGCTCGCTATTATCCCGGCACTCCTCCAGGAGTGGCTCGCACTTGGCACAACATGTATGGTGCGACTTACTCGACGGTGAAAGCCCATGAAAGCCGCAAAGATGGTCTCGCAAAAAGCGAAGAGACCAATTACCAGTCTATGTATCGCTATGGAAGCCACCAGAGTGCAACGCGGGCTTGGCTGAGACCCACATTGATGACTGATACTCTTGTGCACAAAGGAATGTTTGGACAGCAGATTGAAAGGGATTTGCCTCGGACATTCATTGCCCTGTTGGAGCGCCTCGCGAGTCCTTTGTAAAGATCACTAAGGCGGAGAGTGGAGGCATGGACGGAAAAGGCAAGTGGCGTCCCGTCGCACTGGGTTTTCGGCCGACTTACGAAAATAAGGCGATGACAGAGTATGTCAAAGGAAAATTTCTTAAGAAAAAATCATAAGTAAGAGTGGGAGATAATCATGGCAAAGGTGAAGAACTGGCAAATTAATCGAGAAATGGAATATCCTTACGAGGAACACCATCCAAAGCGGCAGTGGTCCATCGTTTTTGACCTGAACAAATGCATTGCCTGTCAGACATGTTCCCTCGCTTGCAAGACAACTTGGACCAGCGGTAAGGGACAAGAATATATGTTTTGGAACAATGTGGAGACAAAACCTTATGGGTCGTATCCACTGGCATGGGACTTTCGGGTTTTAGAGCAGCTAGGGCAACAGGAATGGAAAAAGAAAGAGCCTTATTACGGAAAGACAATTTTTGAGGCTGCACAGCCTGAAGAAATCGCCGCTCATTTTGAACCAAAAGATGAGGATTGGATGTATCCGAATATGGGCGAAGATGATTGCGCTGGAACAGTTGTCGGCGGGGATCATATTTCAATGCCTCATAATAAATGGTTCTTTTATCTTCCCCGGACCTGTGCTCATTGTACCTATCCGGCCTGTTTGGCGGCTTGTCCCAGAAAGGCGATTTACAAGAGGGAAGAAGATGGCATTGTGCTCATTGATCAGTCCAGATGCAAAGGCTATGGCGAATGCGTTAGGGCCTGTCCCTACAAGAAATCAATGTACAACACCTATACGCGGGTCAGTGAGAAGTGCGTTGGTTGTTACCCTGCTGTTGAGCAAGGTTATCAACCGATGTGTGTGCAAAATTGCATTGGCAAAATTAGGATCATGGGTTTTATAAATCCTCCTTGGAAAGCCTGAAACGATAATCCCGTCGATTATTTAGTTCATAAGAAGGGTATCGCTTTGCCGTACTACCCTCAGTTGGGACTTGAAACAAATATTTATTATATTCCGCCCATTCATGCCGATCGAAACTATTTAACTCAAATGTTTGGACCAAATGTAGAAACGGCAATTAACAACTATCAGTCCTTGAGAGATGATCCTGTTGCTCAGGGGCTTTTGGTGCTCATGGGTAGCAGTGATCGCATTCTTCATCGCTTTGATGTCGTAAAAGGCTGGGCGACGGGCTACGACGAGAAAGGCGATAAAATTGTGAGCGTTCCAGTTAATGAAGCTTTGATTGAACGTCCGGCGTTTGATGAAGCGAGGGGATTAATTCGAGGAAATACTCCTTAGGTCGAAGACGAAAGGTGAGTGGAATGAAAAATACTATGGTGAGAACAATTGCGTTTGCTATGTGTTGTGGTTTCTTTGTTGGATCTTCCGGAGCCGATATTTTGGCAAAAAATGTGAAGGCAGATCTGTCAAAAATATCTCAGGCTGATTCTCTCTGGAAGGATGCAAAACAAGAAGAAGTGTCCTTGATGGCTCAGCCCATGGTTGCCCCGAGACCAAAGACGACATCGACTCCAGCGCTGAGGGTTCAGGCAGTTCATGAGGAAAATGGATTTCTTTTCGCTTGCGTTGGGCAGACAAGCAGCGACGAAGGCGGAAAGACAATGGAGTTTTCTGATGCTCTCGCCATTCAGTTTCCCGGCAATGAGGGGCCCCACCGCCGATTTTATGGGAACCAAAGATAGTCCGGTTCATATTTTTCATTGGCGTGCTCAGTATCAGTATGATCAAGAGCATGGGAAAAAGGAGATGAAGGACATTTATCCGAACATGAGTATCGATATCTATCCGATGGAGTTTGCAGACATGGGGTCTCTCAAAGGCGTTACCGAGGCAAAGAGAGAACAGTTTTCATACGGCCGAGCCGCTGGAAATCCTCAGTCTTACAGAAAAAATTCGGTCGACGAGATCTTTGCAGAAGGGTTTAGCACGAGCGCCGTGATCGAAAGTCCGCATTCTTATGGGAAGGGTGAGTGGAAAAATGGAGAATGGACTTTGATACTCGGAAGACAAATGACAACTGAGATTGGCTCGAAACTAAGTGCTGGAAACGACAGCAACGTGGCATTTGCCATTTGGGAGGGCGGTCATGGTGAAGTCGGATCGAGAAAGTCTGTTACGATGTCTTGGACCCCTCTAAAAATCGAGAAGTAAAAAATGAACATGAATGATAGTACTTTTAGAATATCTGAATTTGTGCTCGCCTCTTTATTGACCTCCTATCCAGACGACGGCTTTGCGGAAGATGTGAAGCTTGTTTTGGATCAAGAGCCTGACATTGTAACAACTGTGTTGCGACAGCGAATGGTTGATATTTTGCGGAGTGAGGAGATGGATGATCTTCGCTCGGAGTATTTGGCGCTTTTTGATAGTGGTCGAGGCATTGCACCTCTTTATGAGACCGAGTATGGGAGACAGCGAGCTCTTTTTAAGGCCAATGAGTTGGCGGCCATATCTGGCTTTTACCATGCTTTTGGATTTGAGTTGGGCGGAGAAGACAGTCTGAGAGAAATGGCTGATCATATTTCTGTAGAACTAGAGTTCTACGCGCTCCTACTCATGAAGCAAAGTAGTCTTGAGGATATTGGCGACAAGGAAGGAGTCGAAATTGTCTCTTCGGCTCGCAAGAAGTTTTTGCGTGATCATGTGGGCAGGTTTGTTCCCTCGATTTTGGAACGACCGGGCGTTAGCGAGAGCGAGACATACGGAGATATTCTTCGATTCTGTGATCAATTGCTACGAACCGAATGCTCGGAGCTTGGAGTTTCCCCAGATAAGGCGAATTGGATTGAAGGGGAGCAGGGCGACGCCGAAGTCACTTGCGGAGTTGAAGCGGGCTGTGCTAAGTAGACCAAAATAGAATAACGAGTTCTCGAATTCTTTCACCTAAATCGATCTTTTGGCAGGGTGGCTGAATCGTCCGAAGTAACAGAATCGGACTGGGGTCTGGAGCGGAAACCCTTAGGCCTCCCTTGTTTGGAAAGGGGATATGGAAAGTTACGTGTAACGGATTCATTTTCTAGACAGTTTCGGTATTTGCGACTTTCGGTCACCGATGTGGTGTAATTTCGCTGCACATATTGTTTGCCTGATGGATATCAGAAGACCCATGAGACTCGCGAAAGTGAGATGACAGTCAAAGAGATTCGAAAGCTCTGTGAGGGTTTTGATCTCTTGGGTTTTGAAAAAATCCGCCTGACGGGTGGCGAACCAACTCTTCGAAAAGACCTTATCGACATTGTCTCTGCTGTTTCGGATCTGTCCAATTTAAAAATTTTGGCTCTCTCCACAAACGGTCACAATCTTGACAAGCTGGCTCGACCACTTCGTGAGGCTGGGGTGAATGCGCTGAATGTGAGCCTGGATAGTTTGGATCCTGTTCGCTTCAAAGCGGTGACGGGCAGTGGGCGTTTTGATTCGGTGATGAGGGGAATCGAGTCAGCTCTTGAGAGCGGATATGATTCAGTCAAGGTTAACGCGGTATTGCTTCGCGGAATTACTGAATTGGATATTTCGGGCTTTATTGAATGGGTCAGACGAGACCTATTTCTGTTCGATTCATTGAACTGATGCGCACAGGTCGAAACCTTGAATTGTTTGAAAAAAGGCATTTCAGCGGATCGGAGCTGCAGTTGATTTTAGGCCAAAATGGCTGGACGGCCGTCGAGCGCAGGAGTTTAGCGGGACCTGCTGTTGAATTTTGTCATCCGGATTATCTGGGTCGTATTGGCTTGATTGCCCCATATTCTAAGGATTTTTGCAATACCTGTAATCGATTGCGGGTCTCCTCCCCGTGGGGTTTGCGATTATGTCTTTTTGGCGAAGGTGATTATTCACTTCTGCACTATTTGGATCAAGACGGCTCTGCAGAGCTTGTGGCAGAGGAAGTGAGGTCTCAGATTCAAATGAAACCTTCTTCTCATTTCTTAAAGCAGGGAAAATATGGAAATACATGGAACCTCTCCTCAATTGGTGGCTAATTTTAAAATGATTGATGTGGGACAAAAAATGGATACTCGCCGGCGTGCGCTGGCTAGCGGTCATTTTTTCGCACGCAAAGAGACTATTCGTCAAATTGTTGAAAAAAAAATACCAAAAGGAGATGCCATCGCCTTGGCTGAGGTCGCGGGCATTCAGGCTGCGAAAAATACGGCCTCTCTGTTGCCACTTTGTCATCCTCTGCCACTTCATTCTGTTCGGGTTTGGACTGAGCTGAAGGAAGACTCGATCATTGTTTTTTGTGAGGCCATTACCACGGGAAAACGGGTGGAAATGGAAGCGCTCACGGGGGTGAGTACGGCTCTTCTTTGTATATATGATTTAACAAAGGTCATTGATCCTGTCCTTCGTATTGGAAATATTCAACTGGAGTTGAAGGAAGGAGGAAAATCGGGATTTTGGGAAAATCCTCATCGCAGTCAGTCTCGAGACATACCTGAGGTTGCCTCGTTGGCCGCAATCGTCCCTGCCACTTCACTCTGCTCTCACTCTCAAGATTTTAGGAAAATGCGTGTGTTTACTGACAGTCAGTGATCGCTGTTCACGGGGAGGGCGAGGACAAGTCTGGTCCAGTGATGCAGGATTGGTTTGGCGCGAAGGGAGCAGAAATCCTGGCTCGCTCGATCGTTCCAGATGAGGTCGGTGAGATAGAAATGACCATTGAGAATTGGATGAAAAATGAACGTCCTCATTTGATTATCAGTAGTGGAGGAACGGGACTCGCGCCGAGAGATGTGACTCCAGATGCTTTACTTCGATTGAAAGATCGCTTTCGGGGCAGAGAAATTTCTGGAGTTGGAGAATTATTGCGCTCATCGGGTTCTTTGAAAACAGCCATGTCTTGGTTGAGCCGGTCTCTGGGATTGCAAATTCTTGACTCAATTATCATCGCTCTCCCAGGGAGTCCAAAGGCTGTTCGAGAGGGATTGGATGCTCTCGCTCCACTTTTGGCGCATATGATTCACATTCAGAAGGGTGGAGATCATGTTCGAGAGAACCGAACAGTTTAGTTTTCGAAATTTAGTGACTCGTAATATTTTTGGTTCCTTTCGGATTCGGCCGTCCTCTTTCCCTTTGCTTGTGCTCTTTGGGGGCGAAAGGAACTCTGTCTCCCGTCATGCTTTTTTGAGTGCGGGCTTGACCCATATTTTTTGCGGGATATTTTTTTCGGATTCCAATGCCAGTTCAACCCCTCAAATCCATCACGATTGCGGCACTCGCAGTGGGTGCCACTGGCTCAGAGATAAGGGTGAGTGCTGCCTCCTTGGGCCTCATTTGTCTTTTGCTTAACCTGTGTCGGTTTGATTCCCTTATGGAGCGGATACCCATTCGGATCATTCATCAGGTTCAGCTGGGACTTGGTGTCCTGCTCCTGCTCCAGGGCTGGCGAACCTTGGGATCTGGAACTGAGTCTGTTGTGGTTTTTGCAATTGTTCTGAGTGCACTTTTTTTGTTGTTACCCGAATGGAGGGACTTCCTTAATGGGTCTTTTGCTGTGGCAGGCATGGTCTATGTGGGGGCACACAGCTTTATGCAGGGAAATCCCTTGAGAGAGAGTTTGCAAAAATACGGAAGAGCTGCGTCCCTTGATTGTTTTAGGATTGGTTCTTCCGCAGCTTGCCTTGACGTTCATGAACTCTGTTCTTGGCACCCAGGCAGCTGCAAAAGTTTATTTTCCTGAGAGTTCAAGCCGAGTGACCGTGCGTTCACTGCTTGGTTTTATTGGACTAGGAAATATTCTTGTCGCGGCAGTTGGGGGACTTCCTTTTTGTCACGGAAGCGGAGGATTGACGGCGCACGTGAAGGGAGGCTCGTCCAAGTGGTGGTCTAACTTAATCATTGGTGGTTTTTTGCTTCTGCTTGCGGCTCAATCTTGGTTCTTAGGATCTGCGAACCTTGAGGTCCCGGTAATTTTGGTGGGGTCTTTGTTGTTTGCCACTGGGGTTCATAATTTTTCACTGGTTCGTGAAACGGCATTGGTCAATTCAGGTCGTTTGCGTCTTGGCTTTGCCTTTTTTTTAGCTTTCATCAAACAAAATTTATTATGGGTCCTGGTGGGTGCTCTATTTTTGGAAGCAATAGAGTTTATTTTAGGATTTTTCGGAAAGAGGTCGCCTCCTCCACAGAACTGGAAAGAATGATATCTTACAATGAAGCCGTAGCTGTTTTAAAGGAAATTGCACTTCAATCTCCCGTCAAGGAGGAAGAGTGCTCGCTTCGATTGGCCACAGGGAGGGTTTTGAGCCGGGAGGTAGTGGGATTTGAAGATGTCCCACATTTTGATAATTCTGCAATGGATTGGTTTTGTCCCTGAGTCTCAAGGGGAGACTCAAGATGCTTCGGAGAGCAATCTCTTTCGCGTTCCCGTATCAACTTTTTTAGCGGCAGGAGATGTCTTCGAACTCAATTCTCAAATTGATCAATTGGCATCCATTGAAATCATGACGGGGGCGCCTTTGCCAAAAGGGAAATTTGATAGTGTGGTGAGAATTGAGGACGTTGAGGTTCTTCTCAGAAACGGCGAGAAAGAAATAGTTCTTCATAGGCCGCTCCGCCATTTGGAAAATGTACGATTGCAGGGGAGTGATTTTCGTGCGGGCGATAGGATCGCTCAAAAGGGAGAATTCATCGGGGCCCAGCATCTCATGGCTTTTCGAGTCTGGGCATAGATAAAGTTTGGACGAGAAAGCCCTCAAGGTGGCAGTTCTAGCGACGGGCAAGGAATTGATAGAGATTGGCCGAGAGCGCACAAATTCTGCTCAAATATGGAATTCATCCGGCCCTCTGCTAATGGCGGCATTGAAGGAATTGGGTTGTGAAGGAGTGGACCTGGGAATTGTGGCCGATGATGAGCCCGAAACATTTAAGTCCCTTCTGAGGCAGGGCTTGCAAGAGGGCGTAGATTTGTTTCTCAGCACGGGAGCCGTTTCAAAGGGTAAACACGATTTTGTCGTCGAAGCGCTCAAGGAAGTGGGTGCAGTGGTTCATTTTCATAAAGCTGCGATTCGACCTGGAAAGCCGATTTGCTTTGCTGAATTTCCAGACGAGAAGGCTGCATTCTTTGGATTGCCCGGAAACCCAGTCTCTACAGTTGTGGGTTTTCGTTTTTTTGTTGAACCTTATCTTCGTGCTCGTCTTGGATTGGGGATGGAGAGAGGAGTGGGAGCAGGCTTAGATAAGGATGCAAAAAAACCGGAAGGATTGCGATGTTTTTACAAGGGGAGAGCTTACCTTACTTCTGATAACGAAATTCAGGTAGAGAGATTCTGGAGGGACAAGCCTCTTACGTCGTGAGCAGTCTCCTTTCAGCTAACTGCTGGGTGGTGCTTCCTGAGGAAGGGTCTTCACTTTTGGCTGGGTCTCGAGTACAAATTTTCCGCTGGATTATTCATTTCGAAAGGGAATTTTGTCATGATCTCGATCGATCTTCGATTATTTGGATCTTTTCGAAAATACAGTGACCATCCGATCATCAATATAGAGCTGTTATCAAAATGTGATGTTTTGGCATTAAAGCAAATCATTGCCGGGCGCCTGAAACAGATAAAGCCTGATCTGGGTGAGCCTGACTTGGTTTTTGACTCTGCTCTTGCCAATGAAAGAGAGATTCTAAAGGATCAGGATGAAATCACTCAGTCTTGCACTCTGGCAATTTTGCCTCCAGTGTGTGGAGGGTAGAATGATGACTGAGCCTATTTTATGTAAGATCACGAGCAGAGGTAATTTGTGAAGACGAAGTCTTTCAATTTGTAAAGACACCTCAGCATGGTGGAATGAATTTCTTTTGGTGCTGTTCGGGATTTTAATGGTGGCAAGAATGTTGTTGCAGTTAGCTATGATGCTTTTGAACCCCTAGCTGAGCAAGTTTTTCGGGACATTGCGGGAGAGGCTTGCCAGAAGTGGGGAAATGAGCTTCGTATTTACATCGTGCATCGTGTGGGAAAATTGCTTTGCGGAGATACCAGTGTTGGAATCGGCGTGAGTTCGCGACATCGTGACGAACCTATCAGGCCTCCAGTTATGTCATTGAAAATATCAAGCACCGAGCTCCAATATGGAAAAAGGAATTTTATGAAAATGGAGAAACGGAATGGTTGAAGGGTCACGCCTTGTGTCAGCGTACCCACGGAGCGAGTCAAACGCCGGAGCTTCGATGAGGGGTTGGGGCGTTGTTTTGGCCGGTGGCAAGTCCACACGTATGGGACAAGATAAGAGAACTTTGAGTTGGCAGGGAGAAACACTTGACCCGGTCAAAGCGAATTTTGTCTGAGGTCGTTGGGGCTGAGAGAGTATTAGTCAGTGGGGGCCCTCCCGGCTCTGATTCCTGTCCCGATTTGATAGCGGAGCTGGGGCCTTTGGGAGGGCTCTATTCAATCTTGGAGAGGCTAAAAGATGAGGGGGAAACTTGGATTCTTTTTATTCCAGTAGATATGCCTTTGATCAAAACTGATCTTTTGTCGTTTTTAGTGAGGGAGTGGGAGAGGCTTTTGATTGATCAGGCCAAGGCCGAGACCTGCGGTCTGCAGTTTGAAGGCTTTGAGCTCCCAACAGTTTTACGAGTTGATTCTAAGTTAAGGAATATTATTTCCTCTCTCTGTGATCCTGGGACAGCGGAGGGACAGCGATCCTTTAAAAATTTGAAATTTTGTATAAATATGAAATCAGTCGCGATCCCGGCAGATAGGCAGACCGCGTTCGTGAATATCAACAACAAAGACGATTGGATGAGTCTTCAGGGAGGATAGATGAACTTGCGGTTTGATGAGGAGGGCCTTCGAGTGAGATTGCTGCCAAAGGAGCTTCACCAATTTGCTTTGGAAAAAAAGCTTGTTGCTCAATTTCCTGTGACTTCTGAAGCAAAGCTTCGATTGGAGCTGGAAATTGCCCCGGCCCTTTGCTTGAAGGCGGATGGACTAAGAATTTTGGTGGGAATTCCAGTGGGCTACGTACAACAGCTTTCAAATGCGATTCAATCGGCAAATAAATCATCTCTCGAAGTCCACGAGAAGATTTCAGGAGTTAGCCTTTCAATTGAAGTTGATTACTTTGAGGCCCGAAAGGATAATCGTGAACAGGGTAAATTGTCTTGTAGAAAGCAGTGGGGATTCGATGTCGGATATAGATCCTATAAAGAAAAAGTGTGATCCAAGGGATATTGCGTTCAAGGCGCTTTTTTTGGGTGCACAGGCTGAGAATGGACCCTGGTTTCAGAAAAAGTGGCAAGAGATTTTGGCGCGTTGGATAGAGTGGAGAAAGGATTTGTTTCCTGAGGATGGTCCTGTCATATCCAAGGACGATCAGAGAGTCAGTCAATTTCAAAAATCACAATCAGAAATTGATGTCTATGTCGATCGATTGTTTCACCTGTTGGAGGGAGAAACTCCCAAATTTACTCCCCGTTATCTCGGACACATGGTTTCAGAAACATCAATGCCAACTCTATTGGGTCATGTGACGGCTCTTTTGCATAATGCAAACAATACCTCAAAGGAATCTTCGAAAATTGACATCGAATTGGAAACCGAAGCCATTTGTGATTTGCTTAAAATGGTTGGATTTAATATCAAACAAGGTCAGGGACACTTTACCTCCGGCGGGACCCTTGCAAATCTGGAATCGATGTGGCGAGCTTTGTTTCGTTTGGATCGGAACATGGCATTGGGTTTGTATCTGATGGAGAGAGGTGCTTTTTCTCCAAATAAATCAGTTTATTCCTGGTCTTTGGGATGGAGTGAATTGGAGAAAATATGGCCACAGAGCGATGGTCGGGCAGTTGATTTGAGTGGATACAGTTTGTTGGAACAAGGTCCCTGGAAGTTCCAAGAAAACTTTGTTCGCGTGACAGGGAGATCCTTTCAGACACCCTTGATTGTCGTTCCAGCGAACCGTCATTTTTCTTGGCCAAAAATAATATCGATGTTGGGCCTCGGAGCTTCATCGCTCGTGGAGGTGCCACTTGATAGTGGCGGACGCATGAGCATCACGGACTTCAGGGAGATCATTTCTTCTGCTCTTTCGAATGGACAGCCTCTTCTCGGAGTTGTTTCCGTACTTGGCACCACGGAACTTGGAGCCGTGGATCCCGTCGATCAAATTCAGGATTATCTGGACGATCTGAAAAATCGCGTGGGTGTAGATATATGGCATCACGTGGATGCAGCATATGGCGGATATTTTGCCACGATGTCAGAGGGATCGGATCAAAGTCTGAGCCTAGGCTCGATTACAAGCAAGGCCATTTCCGCTCTGGGGCGAGTTCATTCCATTACCATCGATCCTCACAAGCTGGGTTATGTGCCTTACGCCTGTGGTGCTATTTTGACAAAGGACTTGCACCACTATCAAGTGAAATCATTTTCTGCTCCCTATTTGATGGGGTACAAGGCAAACCGATGGGCCTACACGATAGAGGGATCGCGTGCGGCGACTGGGGCCGCAGCCACTTGGATGGCCAATCGAACGCTTCCGTTAAATGCAGATGGGTATGGTCGGATTTTGGAGAAGGGAATTCGAGGGAGGAATCGCCTTTTACAATTGTTGGAAGTATTGAAGGAAGAGGTCATCATAGTTCCCTCGCATGATTTGAATTTGGTTTGTTTTAGCCTTGGTCGCAAGGGCGAAAAATTGTCGACAGTAAATGATCGCACTCTTCGTGTTTTTGAAAAGTTTGTTGCGAGTCCAACTTTTTCTGTCTCTAAAACGACGATGAAGAGGTCTTCCTACACGAAGTTGATCGATAAGATTCTTATCGACCAGCAGATCCAAGCTGACGATGATAATTTGGTGTGCCTAAGAGCTGTTTTGATGAATCCATTTACAAGTTCAAAGGAAAGCCGGGTTGATTTCCTTAGGGAATTTACAGAGGAATTAATGAGTCACAACAAACGAGTTTTGCTTGAAGTTGACTCGGAAAAGGGCGCTTGAGATGAATAGATCCTCAGATGAATAGATATATTCGTCAGACAGTTTTAAAAGATCTTGGCCCATCAGGGCAGAACGCACTCAGTGAGGCAAAAGTGCTGATCCTTGGCTGTGGAGGTCTCGGTTCTCCAATCGCTCTTTATTTGGCCGCAGCCGGAGTGGGTCGTATCGGATTGGTTGATGGGGATTTGGTGGAGCTGAGCAATCTTCAGCGCCAGATTCTTTATGCTGAGAAAGATGTCGGACGAGAGAAGAGTCTGGCCGCGACCGAACGGATCCGAAGTATTAATTCGAGTGTGAGAGTTGATACCTACTCCAGGAGATTCGAGGGGTCATGGGCTTTGGATGTTGTTCCAGATTATGATGTGCTTGTGGATGGCACAGACAATTTCTCTGCAAAATTCTTAATCAATGATGTTTCCCTCAAATTGCAGAAGCCTTTGGTTCACGGCTCAGTTTCAGAATTTGAAGGTCGCTTCGGGACGTTTTCAGGAAAGAAAGGTCCCTGTTACCGCTGTTTGTACCCCAAAAGCCCCAAGTCCTCGGTGCAAAATTGCCAGGAAGCCGGAGTGCTTGGTGCGGTCGTTGGAGTGGTTGGAGTTTGGCAGGCCCTGGAATGTCTTAAGGTCATATTGGACTTAGCAGGAATTGGGAGGCTGAATCCCGAATATGGCAGGATTTCAATTGTTGATTTTTTTGATAACAGCTTTCGGTCTCTTGAAGTTCCTCAAAGGGAAAACTGCCTTTGTCATCTGGATCCCTCCCAAATTGAAATACAGGAAGAAGCGCAGTTTCTCTGTGTGAGTTCTAAAACTTCACCAGCGAGCTTGTCATGGGCCGAGGCACAGGAACTAGAGGGCGCCCATCTTTAGATGTTCGGGAACTTTCGAAGTCAGTCAAGGTATGATTCCAGAAGCCCGGCATTGGCCCCTCAGTAAAATGGAAAACAATGAATTTCCGGCATTTATTAAAGATGGAGATCATTGGGTGGTGTATTGCGCTAGCGGGTTTCGATCTCAGCGTGCGGTGGCCTTCCTGGAGCAGCACAATCAAACTTTTTCGAAGGCGAGATTTTATAATTTGGCTGGCGGGATACTCTCCCTTCCAAGTTTCTAGAGAGCGAGAGTCTCCGTTTCTTTCGAGGGATCTCTCTTTTGGTGATCACGAAATGCGATCAAAGGTCGATGATCAAAATACTCGTCAAGGCCTGGGACTGATTTTGGAAGTCCTGTCATAGCTCCCATCCAGCTCTCTCGGGTTTCCATACAGAGAAATACGTTCCACGATCCCAGTTGTCGAAATTGGCTTAAGAGAAAGTCAAACATCTCACGTCGCAAGTCCTGATCGTATCTGTATTTTCCATCTTCGCTTCGAAACATTTCAGCTCGGGTCACATGTGATTTTGCCCCAAATCGTTCGCGCATCATATGCCTTTGCTCAGGCTGAAACCGCAGAGCTCCAAGCGACAAGCTCAATACTTCGTGGGGTTCAAAATACCTGGCTATGGTTTTAACGAGCTCACTGTAATTGTCCTTCCATTCGGGTGCCAAATCAAAGGATCTAGGTGGAAGCCTATTAAATAATCCTTATCACGGCACTTGCGAGCTGCCTCAAGCCGCTCAATCAAACTGGCGGTATCGAGCTCTTCACTGTCAATGATGGCAATGGATTCAACGACCAACTGACGATGATATTTTTCTCATGTTCTAAATCTAAAAACTGATCAACTTTATTTGACTTGGTTTTTAACTCCAAACGCCAATTCGGAACACTTCGAAAGAAGTTGATTAATTTACGCGAGTAAAGAGTCAAGTCGTCAAGACTGAGGCTGTCGGTCGTCTCACCAGTTCCAATGCGAATTTTTGCTTCTGCCTGTACTTTGGCAAAATCTTCGAGTTCGGCAATGGACTGTTCGATATTTGAATAAACAGACAAGACCGGAGTGTTGATATAACTTTGGAGATAACAATAGGTGCAATTCATGTCACATTGCAGGCCAAGATTGAGAACGAAGTAGTTGCAACAGGCCAGTCCTGGTTTTGCTCCGGGGCAACGTTTAAAAAAACGCCCCTTGAATTCATGAATGTACATGATTTTTTGCTGCGATTAAATTCTTCACTCGAGAGGTGATTTCCGACGAGCTGTTTGTGAGGAGTCGAGAAGACCCTTTCTATTTTTCTTCAGGAAAAAATTGAATCAGCTCGTTGCGCAACCTCAGAGCCCCAGGAGTCGTTGTGGATAAATACTTTCTCAAAATGATCGATGATTTGTTGGCGAGGTTTTAGGTTTTCCATAGAGCTTCCATTCCGTTCAACCGCTTCTCGATCGTCGAAAGGCCTTCGATTTTTCGATGAAAGTCCTGTTGCGATTCGATGTGCAGCTTAACTTCAAGGAATCCCCGATCTCCTTGGCGGATCCACTGGGCCTGAGTTCGAGTTGGGCCAAGGGAGCTCACGTACTTGGCGGTGCTTTTCCTGGTCTTTTGCCATCACCTTTGGATATCTCATTGCTTTGAGCGAAGAAGCCCAATCAACTTCAGATTTTGGCATGAGATCTTCCACAGGCACATCCATGAGGGCCAACTCGATCTGTCCACTCTAAAACTTGGATTCCCAAATTTTTTGAGAGAACAGAGTGCCCTATTGCCAGGAGTACGAGTGCAAAGGCTTCAGGATTTGACACCGAACGCAATGGAGAAAGATCTTGGGCGCCAACCTGCTTTTGGGTGCACCAGTCCTGAAAGGCCCGGGGAGTCAGAACCAATTTCTCGAGAGTGACTTCTAATTCCCGATTCCAGCGCAACTGATAGGTGGGCCAAAGCTGTTCGAGGCACTCCCTCCACTCAGAAAGGAGTTTGATTCGGCTCCAAAGACGAGCGATCTCGGGCAAACTCAAATGAGGATGGCAGGCCCTCACTGCCTCCAAAGGCGTCGCAGCGACTTTGTATGTCGAGAGCTTCGTGAGCAGACGTATTGAAATGTTCAAATCCGACAATGAGTTCCCTCTTCCAACAGAGAATTGGTAGCGCAGGGCTCCAAACCTTCAGAGGCTCAAAATCCCAGTTATTATCGCATTGCAAAAGAGGACGAAACTTCATCCGTCTCGGTTACCATGAATTTGGGAAGTAGTCGACTGGACAATCTCAATGGTATACCTATTGGCTATGGCGGACTGGAGAACTCGCGCTGAAATATCTGCAGATGTTGTTTTTTTTTCCCCTACGCGGCTCGCGAGGCGGAGAAACGTGCCGAAGAGGTTTATGTTTGGGATCTAGATAAGACCTATCTGGATACCCGATTCGAGACCTTGGGTGGGATTTGGCAGACAGCGATGGAGAAGGCTTTTCAGAAAAAGAATATTCCTGGGACGGGAGCACTTGGCCGTGCCCTGAAAAAAGCATTCTGAAGAGGCAATTGAAAAATCAAAGCGGGAATTTGCCATCTACTTCATTACGGCTTCGCCTCCGCAGTTGGAACGTAAAATTTATGAGAAGATGGTTTTGATGGAATCTATCCTTTTTGGTATTTATTTTAAAGATAATCTGAAGAATCTTCATCCGAGACGCTGGTGGCGTCTCACTCAACAGGTCGGTTATAAGATTCAAGCTCTCCTTTTACTTCGCCTTCGATTTAAGTCGGATGTTCGTTTTATCATGTGGGGAGATGACAGTGAGTCCGATGCTGTTGTCTATGCTTTGTTTTCTGACATCTGTTCTCGTCGAATGGAAGGGGATCAATTGAGAGAGACCCTCAAGTCTTTGTCCGTCGTGGGAGAGCAAATGGATTCAATTGTCGATCTGCAGCAACGGATTGCGCAGGGGGATCCCGTCGAGAAGGTTTACATCAATCTGGCTGAAGACACAGACGCTGATTATTATCTGAAATTTGGAAGGCGAACGCTGCCGACCTACAGCAGTTTTCAAACGGCTGTGGACTTGTTTCAAGATCGGCGTCTTTCGGGAGAACTGGTTGTAACCGTGGCTCAAAACCTCGTGACCAATTTCGGATATACCCACGAAGAGCTTGCACGGTATCTGGATGATTTGGTTCGACGTCAACGGATCGGTGCAGAATCCCTAGCGGATCTCTTGTCGGTTCTCCAGAGCTATGGTCTTATTCACAAGAAGTGGACTCCTCCATCGCTCCGAAATCAGTAACGGAGCGGGTAGGAGATACGGTCATTGCATTGGAAGGCAGCTATGAACCTTGGGTTCCTGAGAGAATCGACTATCTTCATGACTATCGCTGACTTGTTTTGGGAAAAATTGTGATCATTCAAAAGTCAGCGGAAAAGATCGAGTGATGGGTTGGCCTTTGAATGCTTGAAAAGGAGTGTTTCTAAAAACACTTAATAAGCAGTTGAGGAGTTGCTGATTTTCAATTGTTGTCTGTAGTACCTTTACCTCATCAATTTTTCCACGTGGATCGATGGTGAAACTGATCACTACCTGGCCATTTACGGGACCTGTTTCCCGAATAGAATTGGCCTGGCATTTTTGGAATTGGCTCTTTTGGTTCACGATCGTATCTTCGATGTAGGAATTTGTGAGAGTATCTGGAATAGAGTTCGTCACCGTCGAGGACGGGGAGGGCTTCTTTTGTTGGATTAGGTGCAGCTGGCTGAGGTGTCGCTTCTTCACCTTCAAGGCTGTCATTTGGATTTTCAGCCTTCGATTCCTCCGGATTAGATTTAACTCACGTCGCGCGATTCCGATCTCAGAACTTTTAAAGATGAGTTCGAATTCTTTCTTTTTTGGACGAAAGGAAGGGGAGAAAAGTTGGCGGTCCTTGACGATAAAGAGTTTTCCCTTTGTCCCGTCACGAAGGAGTTCGAAGTCACCAAATAAAATGGTTAGATAAATAGGAGAATTCGTATCGTTTGGATTCCAAAGCTCAATGATTGCCTTCGTATTTTCCAATAGCCTTAGTTCTGTTCCATTTGGAAAGTTCAGGGAAAGAGATGACTTTTTATCGACCAGGAGCTGATCCTGGTGGTGAATCGACCCTGATTTTAATAAACGGGTGTTGCGAGGTCTTCCGTGAAATCGACGCCAAACCCGATCTCCTTCGGATAAGGTGTATTTGGCGACCTCGGCGCCCAATTCACTCTGTTTTTCTGGATGAAAATATCGGGCCATAAACTGGCTAAAATCAGGAGTGAACGAAACAACAGAGAGCCCGATGATTGCGCAACACACAAAAATAAGGTGGCAGGATGACGAAGCATGATCGAAGCATAGCACTGTCCGAGAAGTCTTCAATAATCAAAGTTTTGTGTTCTGTCCTGCGGAATCAAAAAAATACTATTTATCGCCTTTGTCAGCTTTATCGGCAGGAGTGGGCTGAACTTTCGAAGTATCAGTGGCCGGCTTTGCTGTATCCTTGCTTGTGGATTGATCAGCAGGTGTCGGCGTTGCAACAGCTGCCGGAAGTTCTGGATTGGAAGGAGCTGTTTGAGAAGCTGGTGGAGGGACGTATTTATCCATCAAACTTTTTTGGGGCTTGGAAGTCAGATAGGCCAAGCCCAGGCAAGTTACCGCAAACATAATGGCCGTAGAACGGGTCATTTTGGTTAGAAAGTCGGCTCCACCTGTTGATCCAAACAGGCTATTGGATCCACTTCCACCGCCAAAAACCCCTGCGGCGCCACCCTTGGAGTCTTGAAGAAGAACAAAGATGATGAGTACCAAAGCAATAAATAAGTGAACGACGGTGATGAATGCTAACATAAATGAGGCGCCTCCAAGGCCCCGGAGTATAGGGGAGGCCATTTTGATCGTCATCTAAATTTTATGAATTTTTATTGGATTGTTCCCGCATATTCTATGCCATCTATCTATTAGTCTATTAGTTTATGTCAGAGGGGGTGGAGTCCAAGGCTCTTTTTCTTTTTGAAAATTCAAACGGCAACAGATTCCAGATCTTCCTTTTTATTGGAATTATAGGCACTTAGAACAAGGCTGAGGCTGTGTCCGATGATTTCTACAAATCGAATTTCGTTGTCAGAGAGTCTCTTTTTTTCGGCGGGCAACCGGAGCGAAAGGCTCCATAGATTTTATGGTTTTGATACAAGGGGCAGACGACGAGGGAACTAAAATTGACGGATTTAAGGCTTTCTCTGATGGCTTTGAGTTCTGAGCTCATATCAATGTTTTCGATCGCGAGGAGAGCACCGGTCTGCCAGACGTGGATAATTTCTGGATACTTGTTGAGATCCAACTTAATTCCGGTTGCATCTCTGGAATCATGGGAAGCGATGACCTCGCCTTCCTTATGATTGTGAACCTTGATAATAGAGCAGCGAACCCCATCTAGTTTCATCGCAGCCATTCGGGTTAGGTTGAAGAGTTTATCGGCCAAGGGGTCGGCTGCATTGGCGGTTCTTAAGACCAGGTCTGTCAGATAGAGCAAAAGAGTTCCTTCTTCGACGGATTTATCTTTATTGGGATTGAGTTCCTGGATTGTTCGAGTTTTGCGCAGATGAAAAATCAACCGATGCAGGACATCTTCGTACAGAAAGGGTTTGATGATGTAATCGCTGGCCCCCAGTTGGAGCGATTTCTCGACATTGCTTTTTATGTTGTGCCCCGACATAACGATGATCTGAGGGAGAGAAGATCTGCCGACTTTGGATTCTCCCCTGATTTTTTCCAAAATTTCGTAGGCGTTTCCCTCTGGAAGCATGAGATCAATTAATACCATGCGAGGTTTCCAGGTATTGATCTCATTCAGGACATCAGTTCCCTTTTCGACCTTGTGTACTTCGAAATTGCATTCCGCAAGGAAATCGCCAAGTCTTCGGCTCAATTGCCGATCATCATCGGCGATCAGAATTTTGATTTTTTCGAAACAGCCATATATATCGCCTATCGGTCATATTGAACTGGTGCGTAAGGGAGTGATAAATCAAATACACTATCAGTCGAATGTATCGCATAGCGGCAAGACCAAAAGAGCAGGATAATGTCTTTATTGTAAGTGACTTTTGAAGTTCGACCGGAGAGAAGGAAATATGGCGTTTGTAGTCTTTGAAGGCTTGGATGGAGCCGGGAAATCAACTCTAATTCGTGGTCTGGAGAGTCACCTGCAGACCTTGGGCCTGCCTTCGGTGGTGACTCGTGAGCCGGGAGGAACACCTCTGGGCGAGGAGATTCGGACACAGTTGTTGCGAATCGAGGGGGATACTCCGGTTCCTCGGGCGGAGCTTCTTCTGTATCAGGCTGCGCGGGCCCAACATGTGGACCGGGTCATTCGTCCCCAGTTGGCTCAAGGGGTGTGGGTCCTGTGCGACCGTTTTACTGAAAGCACGATGGCCTTTCAGGTCGGGGGACGGAGCATGAACGAAGCCGCGGTGAAGTGGCTCAATCATTATGCGAGTGACGGGGTCTGTGCAGATCTGGTTGTCTTACTCGATATTCCAGTTGAAAACTCTCTCGAAAGGATATCCAGGCGCGAGCAAGAAAGTGGTCAAACGAAGGATCGGTTTGAAAGGGAAGCGCAGCTGTTTCACCAGAAGGTGAGGAACAATTATTTGGATCAATCTAAAGCGGAACCTAAAAGATGGTTGGTCCTCGATGGTCGTAGCGCGTCCGATATTTTGTTGGCTCAATTGATTCTAAACTTGGAGAAAAAGGGATGGCTCGACTTTTCAACCAATTAGTGGGCCATCAAACAGCTCAAGATCGTTTGCTTTCCGCTGTTGAAATCGATCGACTTTCACCGACGCTGTTATTGGTGGGGCCAGCCGGTATCGGCAAGAAGTTGTTTGCAAGGTCAATGGCTCAGGCGCTTGTTTGCGAAGTTGATCGGCGGGGTTGTGGAGAGTGTCCTTCGTGCAGACGAATAGAAAAGGGAGAATCAGAGGCCTTGCTTCATATTTCTCCAAGCGGAACACAAATCAAGATTGAGCAATCGCATGAAATTCTTCGTTTCTTGAACTTGCGGGCCTGGGGTCGAGCTCGAGTTATTATTATTGAAGAGGCTCACCGCCTGAACGTGCAAGCAGCCAACGCTTTACTAAAAGCTCTCGAAGAGCCTCAGGAAGGCACCTATTTTGTACTGACAGCTGTGAGTGCCTACAGTGTTTTGTCCACCATTCGGTCACGGTCTCAGATTGTGCGAATGGCTCCTTTGTCGCGCGCAGACTTGGGACAGGTTCCTGGTATTGAGGATTGGATGAAGGCGTCCTGTATGGGTCGTCTCGATGTTCTTAACCAGCTCCGTGAACCAGAGGTCATCACACAGCGCCAGGCCACTCTTCAGTTGTGGTCGCAATTGGGAGAAAAGGCTCCCTTCGAAATGGCACGTGAGATGATGGAAATTGGAAAGGATCAAGAGGAGGGTCTTCGAAGCAGTCAGTGGGCTCGTCAATTGATTCGAGATGCCCTCTTTAAAAGGGAGGGATTGGTTCCTTTCATTCATTCAGATTCTCTGCCAGAGATTGACAAAATGTCACGACTGGATCCAAGGATTCTGCATTGGCTCCATGGTGAGTTATTGGAAATCGAAGAGGGCATTCAGAGAAATTGGGATCGTCATTTGACTTGGGATGCCTTTTTCGTTCGGGCCAATGAAGCCATGAATGCAACAAAAGAAAGTGAGTAAAACATTGGAAGTCACTGAACGCTGGATCGATGTTCATAGCCATCTCATTTTTTAGAAATGAGCCCGCAGGGAAGCACTGGCCCATGGGCGCTCGGTCGGGGTAGAAAGGGTCATTACGATTGGGACCACACCCGAGGACCACGAGGTCGTCCTGGCTTTGGCAAATACTTTGGGTCCCGAGGTTTACTGCACCTTAGGAGTTCATCCCCACGAGGCCATTCTATACAATGAGGAAGTTGGACAGAATATGCGATCTCACCTCCAGCAGGACAAGGTTTTGGCTGTCGGCGAGATAGGTCTTGATTAGCATTATGAACATGCCCCACGTGAGATTCAGCGCGAGGCCTTTCGATCCCAGTTGCAGATCGCTCTCGAGACAAACATGCAGGTGGAGATCCATACTCGCGATGCCGAAGAGGACACAATCGAGATCCTAAAGGAGTTCAGGGCGAAAATTCGCGGACTTGTTCATTGTTTTACGGGAAGTCTATGGTTGGCTGAAGAAAGCCTTCGTCTCGGTTTGGATATTAGTTTTAGTGGGGTCGTCACCTTTAAGAGCGCAGGGGCATTGCGCGAAGTTTGTCAGATGGTTCCTCTTGATCGCTTGCACGTCGAGACAGATTGTCCTTATTTGGCGCCAGTTCCCGAAACGTGGAAAGAAAAACGAACCTGCCTTTGTTGTCCACACGGCTCGAGTGGTTGCCGAACTCAAAGGCATTTCGATGGCAAAGCTGTCTGAGCAGACCTGTCGCAATGCTTTGCGATTATTTCCCAAACTCATATGGGAATCCTAGACAAGGTTGGGAGCTCTCAACCGAGTTGGGAGTCCTCAACTGAGTTGGGATTTGCCTGACATTTTCTGAATCGCCACGCTTGCACACCGCGTTTTTTGTGTAGCACTTGGATTTTTGGTTGGCTTGTAATAGAAGACGACAATCTCTAGGGCATGAGTCGTATTAAACAAAGGAGTTCCTGTGAGTCGATTGCGCGTGGGTATCAACGGTTTCGGACGGATTGGACGGATTCTTTTTCGAGCTGGCTTCGACCGGTTCGATATAGTGGGAATCAATAATCTAGGAGACGCAAAACAAGCGGCACATTTGCTTAAGTATGACAGCACTCATGGTCGTTACGGTCATTCTGTGGAAGCAGGAGAAAACGACATCAAAGTGAGAGGCAAGAAAATTCCTCTTTGTGCGGAGAAAGACCCGGCAAAAATTCCTTGGAAAGACTGAGGAGTGGATTTGGTCCTTGAATGTACCGGTGCGTTCAAGAAAAAGGAAGATTTCCTTAAGCATATCGATGCCGGAGCAAAACGGGTTATGGTTTCAGCTCCGGCTGACGGGGTTGACTTAACAATTGTTTATGGAATTAACCATGAGTCTTACGATCCCAAAAAGCACAGAGTGTTGAGCAATGCTTCGTGTACAACGAATTGCTTGGCACCACTAGCAAAGACCTTGAATGACAATTTTGGGATTGAACGTAACTTTATGACGACGATTCACTCCTATACCAACGATCAAATGGTCTTAGATGCTTTTCATAAAGATTTAAGACGAGCCCGTTCAGCCGCGGTATCGATGATTCCTAAGACGACGTGTGCGGCCAAAGCGGTCGGCGAGGTTCTCCCTGAACTTAAGGGTAAGATTGATGGGTTGGCCATTCGGGTTCCGACTCCCGACGGAAGTTTGGTTGATTTCGTTTTTGAAACGAGAAAAGAGCTGAGCGTGGATCTCATTAACTCGGCCTTAAAAGCTTCAGCCAACGGACCACTCAAGGGAATTCTTCGTTGTGAAGAGGATGAGTTAGTGAGTTGTGATTTCATAGGAGACTCGGCGAGTTCGATCGTGGATCTCCCCAGCACGATGGTGATGGGCAAAAATTTTGCCAAGGTATTTTCATGGTACGACAATGAAATGGGTTTTTCTCATCGGATGGTGGATATGGCGCTGTATATGGCCGAGCGGGGACTTTGATCGCGACCGCGTGAGAAAATATTTTTATGAGGAGAGTAGCATGTCGTCCAAGACCTTAAAGGGTATTCGGTCAATCGAGGAATTAGAGCTCAAAGGAAAAGCCGTTTTTTTGAGAGTTGATTTTAACGTTCCCATGGAAAACGGAAAGATAACGGATGACAACCGCATTCAGGCGGCGCTTCCAACGATTCGGTACGCTCTCGACAAGGGAGCTCGGTTGATCCTGGCCTCTCATCTTGGGCGACCTAAGAGTCCGACGGACAAGAAGTATTCGATGGAGCCAGTGGGTGTTCACTTGAGTGATCTGCTCGGGCTGGATGTGGTGCTCATTGACGACACTCGAAGCGATGCTCCAAAAGCAATTTTGAAGGGATGGAAGGACGGCCAAGTGCTTCTTCTTGAAAATCTGCGTTTTGACCCAGACGAAGAAAAGAATGGCAGGGATCTTGCGCTCGCGATAGCAAGTTATACGGATGTTTATATCAATGATGCCTTTGGATCCAGTCATCGAGCTCCACACTAGTATCGTGGCACTGGCCAGGGAGGTTAAGGTAAGAGGCATTGGATTCTTGATGAAAAAGGAGATCGAATATCTCGATAAGGTTCTTTTTAATCATGAAGCTCCATTTGTTACAGTTCTTGGTGGAGCTAAAGTCAGTGATAAAATTGGTGTGATTGAAAATCTGATTGATCGGGTGGATACTTTCGTTGTGGGTGGAGCGATGGCCTACACTTTTCTTGCAGCCCTGGGAGTGGCGGTTGGGACTTCTCTTGTCGAGAAGGACAAATTGAAATTTGCAGCTGAATTGCTCGAAAGAATAAAAGCGCGCAACAAGAGATTGTTGTTACCTGTTGATCATGTGATTGTTCCGGCCTTTGATAAAGTGGACGAGGCCAAGATCACTCCAACAGTCGTTATTCCCGATGGCTGGATGGGAGTCGATATTGGACCCAAAAACCAAGTTATTTACGGCGCAGAATTAAAGCGAGCAAAGACGATTTTTTGGAATGGCCCAATGGGCGTGTGTGAAAAAGCTCCCCGGGCGAAGGGAACTTTTGCCGTGGCCCAAGTGATGGCTGACAATTCTGATGCGGTGACGATTGTGGGAGGGGGGAGACTCCGCTGCAGCGGCAAAGGCTTCGGTTTTGGCCGATAAAATGAGTCATATTTCGACAGGTGGAGGAGCCAGCCTCGAGTATCTCCAGGGAGATAAGCTTCCTGGGATCGAAGCCGTGAGGGCCTAATTTTTTCGTTCCCTATCCATATCCTTACCCATATACTTACCCATATCCATGAAAAGGGGGTCACAGCAATGGCCAAGAGAATAATCTGTGCAGGCAATTGGAAGATGTATAAATCTCCGTCTGAGGCTGAGACCTTTCTTCGCGATTTTCGAAGATATGTAGATGTTGAGTTTCATCCAGACTTTCTTATTTTCTTGCCAGCAATAGATCTATTGGTGGCTCGGGAAATCCTTGCTGACACGGCGGTGGGATGGGGTGCCCAGAATTGCTATTTTGAGTCGCAAGGAGCTTTTACCGGCGAGAATTCACCACTTGTTTTGAGAGAAATTGGAGCCTCCCATTGTTTGGTGGGACACAGCGAGAGAGGCGCAGTCTTTTGGCGAAACCAATGAGCAATGTGCCAAGAAAGTGTCCGCCGTGCAAAGACAAGGATTGATTCCACTCCTGTGTGTCGGTGAATCTCTTTCTCAGCGTGAGGCGAATGAGACAAATCGAGTTATTGTTGAACAACTGGAGCAAGGACTTCATGACGTAGACTGGGAAAAACCGGTTTGGCTGGCTTATGAACCTGTCTGGGCGATTGGAACCGGAAAGGTCGCAAGCCCTGAGCAGGCTGGCGAAGCTCATTCGGTTTTGAGGAAAGCGCTCAATGCGATGGTGGGCGAGAGACACGCTCGAACAATCCCTATTCTTTATGGTGGGAGCGTCAAACCGGATAATTCGCAGACAATTGGTGTTCAACAAGATGTCGACGGGTTTTTGGTCGGCGGAGCAAGTCTTGTGCTGGAAAGTTTTGTTGAAATTTACCCCAATGCCCGTTCGATTCAGTCGAAAATTAAAATCCCCAGAGATCAAGTCCTGCCATAAGAACCTGGTATTCAGACGAAAGCACTTTGGCAGTAAAAACAAGTTCCGTAAATGAGCGACGAGGACGATGGAGTTCAGTCGCTTGAGTGCCTCCAAGATAAAAGGAAAGTCGGCCGCCAAAACTTGCCTTGAAGTCAGGCGAGGTCACTTTTCATACCCAACCAGAGGGCCAAGTCGAAACCAAGGCCCCAGACACCACAAAAATCGGAGTTCTGGTGCGATCGTCACCACATATTCATCATTTCTTCCTCCCACCCAACCGATGACGAGTCCTGTCTCAATCAGCATTCGATCGACGAGTACGGCCGGCCAGCGTGCGGTCATATCAAGTGCGGTAAAGTGGCTGATGTCAGAGTTTCCGCTCACGCCATAGTAGTGTCCGTAGATCTGAAAGTGACTCGCACCATAATCAATGGAGGAGCCCAAGCTCCCATCTGAGAGATAGCGTTTCCAAAGGCCTGTTTTCCAGTTTCGCTGATAACGGCCTTCCTCTTCAATTTGGCGATTTTCAAAAAATGTTTGATAACTGCCATTTGAGCCGCCCGTTCCGCCAATGATTTTCTTCCTTTAAATGTCCATTTGAAAAATAGGAACGCCACCGGCCGTCTTTTTTATTAAGCAAATAAGAACCTTCGGTGGCGGTCTTCCCATCGGCGAAGTAGCTAGAATGTAAGAACCAGCCGCTCTCCCTTGTTCGATTGGCACCACTTCTCCCGCTCATTTTTTCCAAGACGTTTTCCTTTAAGGTCAAATCTGGTGACGTTGATCATCCCAAGCTTTCCTGAGCTGGAAGCAAAATGAGAAAAAAAACTAAAACTAGCATGAAAAAAGGATTGTGAAACATTCGTACAATGATGCCTTCTGGCCTATAATGGATCAAGCCCCATCCGTATGTGAATCCTTCACTTTGTGGGACAATATGACAAGGATGGCAAAGCCTCTGACATTCTTAGGATTGTTTGATGATGCGTCAAGTTGTTTTACATGTTTCATTAATGAAATCAAATATTTAAATAATTTTGTCTTGCGAGAGATAGGGACCTTTTGTTAGCCTTTTGGTGTCATCTGTGTGAAAGAAAAAGTGACACTGAGGAGTTTACCTCTGGGGAACCTCGGCCCTCATCAGAGAGAAATCGGTGGATTGGGCCTTGCCGATGGATGGTCTCGAGAAGAAAACCGTGGGCTCAGTATTAACTGAACGAGAAGTTCCTCGAAGGAGCCAAAGTTAATGCAAAAGCCAACTCATTTTCGTCGCTGTCATGTCTGCGGAAACCTCAATCAAATGCAAGAGAGAAGGGTGGAATGCTGTTCTCATTGTGGAAAGCATCTCTGTCAGTTCTTTTATTTCGATGATCGTCTTGTCGTGACTCCTCAGGACTGTGGGCTGAGACCCGAACAGCTGGCCGGTGAGTGCTTGCCCATACAGGGTCTGACGGTCTACTGGGAAGGGGTTTGATCAGGCCTACCATCAAGATCATGATTATACTTTATTTTTTGTTTGTGATTTTGATTTTTCGTCTTCTGTTTTTCGCAACGGATCCATTCTTCAGAAAGCTTGTCGTCAGAGTTGATGATCCGAATTTCTAATTTGTCTTTTTCTAATCTGAGGTCAGAATCTTCTGCTTCTGAGATTTTTTCACATATGGGCAGCGAGCTTTGACTTGTTGGATCAAAAACTCGGAATAAAACCGTATGAGCACCATGTGCCCACCCCGTTAAAAAATAAAGTCTATCGCCAATAAGGATTTCCTTTTCAGAAACCAATCCAAATGGGGGAGATTCTGGCGCGTAGGAAGGCAGTGATTTATCTCCTTGGCTAAAGTAAGACTAATCGCTTGACCGTCGAAGACAGAATCGTTTCCAACTGAGACTTCATGGTCCAAGCCGGCTGGGCCAAGGTAGGGAGTGAGCAGGCAAAGAGAAGGAGTTGAATCACAAATACCGTCACAACCCTCGCTGTTTCCCAAGAGCTTGAAGGATTGTGCCTGGAGAGTTGCACCGTCTTGAGCATGTTAATTCTTCCCTTCTCTATTTCGACTCTTGGGGAGGCTTGGCTTTATTGAGGCATTCTATAGTGACAGCAGAGGATCTTATTAAACATTTTTCACAGTTTAAAATTCGCTTTACGTAAGTCTCGTTAACAGTCGGATCGTCGTCCCCTCCTGTATCTCTTTAGCGCAGTTTAAGATTTTTGGGATTACTTTCTTCGAATTTCTGATGGAGGATGGCCAGGCCAATCTCCATTTGAGCAAGAGGAAAAGATTTCATTTTCTCGTAATAGGTGGCCCCATTCTTAATCTGTTCAAATCCAGCGACTTTAGAAGAAAACCAGTCTCCTCGGGTGAAGAGATCTCTGCAGGTGCTCTTCGTTGTCTGGGCAAAGACCCGATGCAGACGAGCTTGAGGCCTTAGCTCTTAGATCAAACGTGGATTCGTTGTATGCCTTGCATGTAAGAACTTGAGGGCTGTATGACAGTCCATGGACTCTTGTCAGTTCTTGGTACCCTTTAATGAGGGCTTTGCCTCTCTCTACAAGTTCCAGTTCAGAAGGTTTTGGTTCAGACCACTCCTTCAGAGAAGGAACAATCTTAGGATCAAGAATCTCTTCAGATTCATTTTTCTCGGTTGCCTTTTCGGAGATGGCCTTGATGTTCTTTGCCTGATCTTGGCAACTCCCGCGATTGAACTTACACGGGTCCTTCGTACTAGCTGACTCTGACTGCGTATCAGCATGAAGAAGAAAAACAAGTAGTATGCCAAAAGCATGAAAGAGGAGGTTCATCAAAATCCTTATCGGACGGAATCAACTGATTCAAGAGGTCGAGTGGTTGATCTTGACGAACGCCCAGAATTAGCTATCAATTGAAGCATGCCAATCAATTATAATGATATTGAACAAGCGGCCCAGGTGATTAAGTCCAAAATGAGCAAAACCCAGCTCCTTCATTCTCGAAGTTGTTCGCGATGGCTGGGAACGGACATCTATTTGAAATATGAAAACCAGCAGATGACCGGTTCCTTTAAGATCCGGGGTGCTTTTAATAAAGTATCAAGTCTCACAGAGCCTGAAAAAGCGAGGGGAATCGTGGCATGCAGCGCCGGAAACCATGCTCAGGGTGTGGCGCTCTCCGCCAGTTACACAGGGGTGAAGGCGCATGTGGTGATGCCAGTGAATTCTCCTCTGGTGAAGGTCATGGCGACTCAAAGCTACGGGGCTGAGGTTATTTTATATGGCGAATTTTTCGACGAAGCCTACGCTCGGGCCAGAGAGCTTGAGCAGCAGAGGGGCTATGTGTTTGTGCATCCCTACGAAGATCCTAAAGTGATTGCAGGTCAGGGGACAATCGGACTGGAAATTCTTGAGGACCTTCCTGACGTCGATTCAATCGTGGTGCCTATTGGTGGAGGCGGCTTGATTTCTGGAATTGCAACAGCGGTTAAAATGCTGCGTCCGGGTGCAAGATTTACGGTGTGGTGAGTGACAATACACCTGGAATGTATCATTTGTTTAAAGGCGAACCAGAGATGAAAGCTCCCAATCGACCGACAATCGCTGATGGAACAGCAGTCAAAGCCCCCAGTAAATTGATGTATCAGGATTACATTTCCCGGCTTGTCGACGAAGTGATTCGAATCAAAGACGATGAGATTTCCGAAGCTATGGTTTTTTTGTTGGAGCGGTCCAAGACCCTTGTTGAGGGGGCCGGAGCCATGCCCTTGGCTGCGGCATTAAAAAAGACCTTGGATTTGGGAAAGAAGTCCGTCTTTATTCTGTCGGGGGGGAATGTCGATCTAAATGCCTTGGCGAATATCATTGAACGAGGTATGAGTCGTCGCGGAAGATTGGCACGACTTCAGGTTGTCGTGAACGATGTTCCTGGCAATTTACACAAGATCACAGGTGTATTGGCTGATCAAAGGGCCAACGTCTTAGAGGTCTACCACGATCGCCTGGGAATGGGGCTTGATATCAGTGAAACAAGTATCGAATTTTTGCTTGAAACCAGAAGCTCCGAACATGTCGAAGAGATCAAGAGGATTCTCCGGGCTCAGGGGGCGAGAGTTCTTTAGAACTGGTGGCATGTGAAGGCGGCAACTGAGGAGATCGATCCGCTCTATCGAAAAATGTTGCCCCTTCGAATAACCAAAGGTGAAATTCGTAAAGTTGAAATCATCAAAGCTGCAGTGGAGTGTTTGGCAGAGGGTGGTTATGAGCACTTTAACTACAATACGATTGGTCTCAAGGCCGGTTTGCTCGTTCCCACATCGCTCACTATTTTCCTGATAAGCGCGAGATTTTGTACCTGGTTGTTCATGGGATCTATCGTGAACTCCAACAGTTAGTCATCGAGAAAATATCAGAGGCA
>JADJVA010000008.1 GCA_016716765.1 Bdellovibrionales bacterium
TATTGGAAAGTCACGGCACTCAATCAATAAATCAAAGACCGCAATGAAGCAATTTGAAATAAACGAATTGAGTCTAAAATCAGCAAAGAAAAGAGCTGGTGCTGGGTCTACCACAGCTGCTGATGCGAAGCAATTTGAACTGCATCGAATTTCTCTTGAAAGAGTAAGCCGTTAAAGTTGGAAAAGGATCTCTGTCTCAATCAGCTCGCTGTCGTGCTTGGTGCTCGATGAACACGAGAATATTGAATTGGCTCTGAGTTTCCAAGGGTGATGTTTGAAGGACCTCAGCACTCTACCTTCTACGGATCAGCACTTACCGTCAAAGCTCAAAAGGACCTTGAGAGGATTGAATAGCTAAAGGCCGATCAATCTCGTTGGTGGCAACCAAAGCTCGATCTTTATGCAAGCGGATACGGTCTGCCATCACTTTCTGACAGTTAAGATCGCGCCATGAGAAGGGACAAGATGGGACGGCTGCGTGAGAATGACCATTGATCTTAGACAGGCTTCGAAGATCGAACCGAAGCTCGCCAGGCAGGCAGAATCCGCTTCCTTCAGGAAAAGGGCGGCCCACGCTGTTCGTGAGGGCTGCTTTAAAACCAAGGAATTGAAACACCACTTGAAGATCCTTGGCGAGCTTATCAAAACAGCTGACTAAGATGTTCAGGGTGGCAGGAAAGCTTTACAGCTAACGGAGAATGAATATAATCGCGGTGTTAAAATGGACCTGACTTACTGAGGCCTGTCTAGAAGTACTTGAGTTTCCGAGACTAACGCATTGATTACTACCGAGATTTTCCACCACTCAAGCTGAAATTTAGAGTTTGGTCTCAAAGTGGACCCTTAGTCAATGAGAATGAGAGCCATCCCTTTGGGCTCCTCAACACTGTTAGGGCGACTCCACCCGGTCTGGAGACCAAGCTTAAATTTTCCGTTCCTCTCAAGCCTTACTGCAACTGCTGCCAAGTGAAGTGGCTCACCACTTTCCCTTGTCGGGAATAAGCGGATATCATGGATGGCGTCTCACGATGCCACCCAAATCTTGATGATTCCTGCTTCGCTGAGGCCATGGTTGCTGGGCGCCTCGGCCGCACAACAGAGCCTTCTCCACAGGCTGATGAACGGGCAGGACCCACCTCCTCGTTTTGAACATTTATTGGCATTGATGTCCCTATCGTGATGAATATGACATGATTCATACGTCCATTCCCGATCGGAAAGGTGAGTTCGCTGTTCACGAACCCACTGATGGTACATCTTAGAATCCTGGAAACCAAGTCGATATAAAATGCAAATGTCGGTCGTATTGGACAGCATATACACCTTCATTATCTCAATAAGTCTTCCCTATGATTGAAATGCAATTGACTTTGCCAGTCTTCGGTTTTTCATCATGCCCTTCACATTGAGTGTCTCCATCGCCACCACTTGGTTCTTGCGGTAGATATTGAGAGCCAATTTGTGAAGATAGTCCTCCTTTGGGAACCTTTATTCCTTCGTGCAACTTTGCAAGTCGAAATCTTGTTTTTTCGTAGTTGGAGCGACTTCATGTTTTTCTGATTTCTGTATATCTTCGCTGGCGCTGCATCTTCTTTTAAGTCCAGCTTGCTCTCGAGCGTTTCCAATGTCCTCCGAACTCGGATCTTCTCGCCATCACTCAGAACAATATGCTTACGTTCAGATCTACACCCAACGATCCCATCATGGGTTCAAAGAATTTTCCTCTTTCGTATTGAATTTTGTGACGATGCTGGATGAAGTATCGTCCACTTGCAGTTTTAGAGATGGTGGCGGCACCGAACTTTGTACCGTCTGGAAAATTCTCTATGCACTTCATATCGGTATCCAAGTCTTGTATTTTGGAACAAATACGTGCCTTCTGTCCTGACACTCGATTTGATTTTTGGTTGTGGAGTGAAAACTTTGCGCAGCCAACTTCTTTGAGTCTTGGCCTTTTACCGCGTCCTGCTGTCAGATTCCTGATATGCGAGCATCGAGAACGGGAGTTGCAACTCGCAAGGATTGATTCGGTACGCCACCAGCCAGCCAATGGCTTCTTCTCCAGATGAGAGGAGATGTTCTTGCATCTCCGTGCGAGAGAGAGTTTCTGTATCCCATCCGCGTACAGCTCCTCGTTTATTTTAGAAATTGTTGTACACAAAACGAACCGAGCCAAATATCTTCCCCTAGATGCCGTTTCTGCACCGGTGAGGAAAAATTTCAATTTGTAGCGTCGTGTGAGTGGATTCATTCTGCCTGTTCTATTATTGTAAAGTTATGAAAAGTCAAATCAAAGAAAAAACGAAATTACGTGGACATTTTCACGCCGTTTACAGTCTCAACTATCATTTAGTGTTAGGCAACAAATATCGAAAAGATGTCCCAATCCAGAGCAATTAGATTTTCTAAAACAAGAGTTTGGTAGACTTCTTTGTGAAATGGGACTGCAGACTCCTCGAGTTTAGCGGCAAAGAACACCGTTCATCTTCTCTTTAAGAAGCACACCCGGCGATGAATCTTTCAAAGCTCATCAACAACCTAAAAACCGTAAGGAGCAGACTTATTAGGAAGAAGTTTCCAGCACACCTGAAGAAAATTATTCGAAACCTGTTTTTCTGGACTCCGAGCCTATTGTCTCTCATTTCGACGGGCGGAGCGACACTTGAGGTCATAAAAAAATATGTAGAAAATCAGAAAATGGGAAAAATCCATCCTGATTTCAAGACCTCCTCCATCCATGGAGGAAAGTCAAGTTTCATTCATCTCCCACCTAAATCCAAAGATTTTAGATGGAGAATTCTAAAACGGGTTTTGGTAAAAGGCAAAAACGATTAGACTTCTGAGTAAGAACAATGATAGTCGTCTTTTCATTATTTCCTTCGCATTCATGGGAGAGCTTGTGTGTCTCATATTTTGGGGAGTTTTGTTTCTTTTGCAAGACTTGGTCTCACGCTTCATTCGGTGGCCCCATTGCCCATCTCAGTTATTTTCACGATGAGTTCGTCAAGCGAAAAAGTGGATTAACGACGGCTCACGCGCCGACCTTGTGGCGCTCTGCCAGCTCCTACCAGGTCCCGCGAGTACAGTCAGGTCAGACGCGGCCATTGGACTCTCGCGTGCCGGATACTTGGGGCAATTGCCGCTTGGATGGCATTTACCGTTCCTTCAGCATTGATCCTCGTTCTATTTGGACTCGGTATCTCAAAATTTAATCCCAGTGAGTCTTGGCTTCATGGACTTAAGATTGTTGCCGTCGCAGTTGTGGCCCAGGCCATGTGGAGGATGGCAGTTCAACTTTGTCCCGACAAAAAGAGAGCAACAGTCGCCGTTGTCGCAGCGGTCCTTGCGTCGGTGATCACATCGGCGATGGTCTAGTCATTCGTCATCTGCATCGGCGGAATCGTCGGAATTATGTATTTCCGAAAGCATCAAGAACTGCCTCATATTCCAATGAATTCAAAAGTGAGCCAAACTGCAGGGAGTCCTACTCCTCTTATTTGTGACATTGCTCGTCTCTTCTTCCCTATGGCTGCTCTCCAAAGCCAAGATCAATCCATCAAGCTCTTTGATAGCTTTTTTCGCGCAGGATCGCTTGTTTTTGGCGGAGGCCATGTTGCTTTACCTCTTCTACAGGCTGAAGTTGTCCCAACTGGATGGGTTTCGAAAGAAATGTTTATGGCGGGATACGGCGCCGCCCAAGCTATACCCGGTCCTCTTTTTAGCTTTTCGGCCTACCTTGGGGCCGTATCACAAGTGCAACCTTTCGGTTGGCCTGGAGCGACGATTTGCCTGATAGCCGCATTTCTACCTTCTTTTTATTGATTGTCGGAATACTTCCGTTTTTGGGAAAAATTGAGGAAGCACAGTGAAATACGATACGCCATGCAAGGATAAATGCTTCTGTTGTTGGTCTTTTACTTTCAGCATTCTACAATCCGGTATGGACGAGCGCGATTTTGACTCAAAGGATTTTGCACTGGCAGCAAGCTGTTTTTCTGCTCCTTGTTTTTGGACTGTGCCATCGTGGATCGTGGTTCTATTAGGGGCGGCAGCTGGAGGATTGCTTTTATGAAACTGACCATGCACGACGATCGGGGATCGATTTCTTACAGAAGGTGTAGTCGGTCTACAACCGAAACATCTGATCGATCAAAACAATTGACCCCACAATCAAAACAAACCACCCAAAAGCAGTCTTTAGTTTGTTCTCTGGCACACGTTTGCCAACTTTAATGCCAACGACAATTCCCACAACTGCGATTGCAATTATGGTGAATAAAAAGTCCACTGCACACCCATAATTTTACTAAGACTTGTGGTGAAACCAAAAAGTGAATTCAAGGCAATGACCAGTAAAGAGGTCCCAACCGCAATTCGCATGTTTAGACCAGCAAACACAATGAGTGTAGGGACGATAAGAAATCCGCCGCCAGCACCAACTAAACCCGTCAATAAGCCAACAAAAAAGCTTTTGGAGCAATACTTAGTCCAGGACGCTTATGAGACTGAACTGAATCTAGATGTGGAGTCTTTTTCGAATCATTGAGAACGAGGCCGCGAGCGTTAAGACTGAAAATAAGCCCATGATCACAATCTCTTTAGTGAGGACTAATCCACCCGCTTGCCAGATTTCCTTCGGCATCATCGGCAACAACAGCGACCTTGATATATATTCCAACAAAACTAGGAAGAGCAAAGCCTATTGCCGCAGAATAATTTACTGTATTATATCGAAGATTGGACGGGACGCCTACTACGGCTGTGACTCCTACCACAAGCAAAGAGTATGTTGTTGCCACGATTGGATTGATTTTAAAGAAATAAACTAAAATTGGAACAGTTAAAATAGAGCCACCGCCTCCGAGCACTCCGAGTACTACTCCCATCATGGCAACGGCAAAATAGCCTAAGACTTCCATATGTACTTTTCTGTGATTCGGTATCCGTACATCCCCAAAAAAAGAACCAAGCGATGTAATCGCAGGGCCTGAACAGTAACCTCCGAGTCCCCATCCAAATCCAAAAGCGCTGAGCCCACAAGAAGCTTCGGCGAAATGTCTTTTCAGTGGGGGTATGAAAGTGAGCGTCAAAGAGAGGTGACTTTCGGTGCCTCACCAATCTGTAGCCCAAAAGTGAACCGCAATCGAACCGGCCATTACAAAAATCAATGAAGGATCCGCAAACACATTTAAAAAAGCCAATCACCTTTTTGAGGCTGAGTCATACCTGATACACCCAGGCCTAATGCAAAAATTAGCCCCTACTACAAAAGAAGTTGCGACTCTATTCGACTTCTTCTTCACCGTGCACCTCTTAAAAAGCTAGCTGTCAAAATACCTACGGCGATAAAAGTTAAGGTTGCAAGTATAGATCTAACTGACATGCGGCTGATACCACATACGCCGTGACCGCTGGTGCAACCACTCCCCATGATAGTTCCAAACCCCACGACAAAACCTGCTGCGATCACTTGCCACAAATCTACGTGCAGTTCGAAGCAAAAGCCTGTGGATAAATCTGATACAAAATGACTCCACCTGCAACGAGTCCAGACACAAACGCCACCGCCAAGACATATCACCTTTAGAGTAGCTGAGGAGCCCGTTTGCAATACCACTGATTCCAGTCACGCGCCCGTTGAAAATCAGCATCATAGACACCGCAATTCCAATAAGTGATCCACCGACAAGAGGAAGTATAAACGCTTCCATGCCTATTTCCTTTCAACGGCATAACCGAGTTCATTCCAGCGAATCATTCCACCAGTCATGTTAGAGGAGAACTTAAATCCCATCTGTTTACTTAGCAAGGTCGCTTGGCCGGATCTGGCGCCACTACGGCATACAAAAACTATTTCTTCGGACTTATCTGCATTTCGCAAAAAGTCTTGCAAGCTATCACCGAGAGTTACAAGCCTTGCATTAGGTATATGCCCTAGCTCATTATTAAATTCCTCCGGCCTTCTCACATCAACGATCAAGAGGTTATTAAAACAAGTACTTACTTTTTCCGGCGTTACCTCTGGCACTCCATCTACCGTTTGTGGATGCAAGAGTCTCTCTTCAACGGAATTCTTTTTTCCACACCCTAAATTGGCGGGTACCGCCTCATGAATTTTTTTGGGGTTCGCAAGTTTTAATTCACTCATCGTTTTAATGAATTCATCTTTGCTTTTATTAACACCGATACGTGGGTTAAAGCGCATTTCTTCATCAATGGTTGAAACTGTGTGCCCGCGGTAATCATGCCCAGGGTAAACCTTGGTGTCTTTTGGTAACTTGAATAGCTGCTTATGCACACTGTCAAAAAGTGCAGACGATGATCCCATCTGAAAATCCGTTCGTCCTGTACCACGAATCAAAAGAGCGTCCCCGGTAAACACTTTGCCATCGCAGTAAAAACTCATACAGCTATTGGTGTGCCCAGGAGTAGCAAGAGCTGTAATTTTGTAATACCAAACTGCAACTCCTGCTCATTATCAAGTGGTATGTCCACACAATCAACATTTGCACTTTGGCTTACGGCCGACTTCGCATTGGTCAATTTTCTTAGCTCCCCGGAACCAGTAATGTGATCGGCATGAATGTGTGTGTCTAAAATATATTTCAACTTTAGCCCAAGCTCACTCATAAGCTTCATGTCTCGATCAACAGTTTCAAGAACGGTATCAATAAGCACTGCCTCTTTCGTTTCTGGATCGGCTAGTAAATATGTATACGTTGAAGTCTCAGGTTCAAACATTTGTCTAAAAATAATTTCATTTTTCATAATAAATTAATCCTCTTGAACATTTAAAATATTGCTGATCGCTTTTTTAAGTTCGGTTTTTGGCACCATGCCTGTTGCCATACTGGGCTCACCCTCTTTGGGTATAAACAAAATGCTTGGAATACTTTTGATACCAAATGCCCCGGCCAACTCAGGACTCGCCTCAGTATCTACTTTATAAATGTGTAACTTCCCCTGGTACTCACGTGAAAGCTCCTCTAATATCGGTGACAACGCTTTGCAGGGACCACACCAGTCTGCATAAAAATCAATAATTGCGGGCAAATCCCCTTCGTACTTCCACTCTTTTTCCGCCTCATAATTGAACACCTTAGTTTTGAAAGTACTTTCGTTGAGTTCTTCCATATTCCACCCCCTTCTTTATATTATTGTATTGTGATATTGTAATATGTCAAGAGGTAATGACGTATTTAATTATTAGGAGGCCAGATGGTATTTAAAACTTTTTCAATTTCAAAAATGGAGGACAAATGTGAGCTAGTCGCAGGTCTATTGAGAGCCCTCTCTCACCCACAACGCCTCATGATATTGGGCCATCTTATTCAAGGAAAGAAAACTGTCACTGAGCTGCAAAATCTTTGCGGAATTTCACAATCTCAACTTTCTCAATTTTTAGGAAGAATGAAATTAGAAGGTTTGCTGGATTGTGACCGAAAGGGGAGATTTCAATACTACTCAGTGAGTGATAAAAAAATCATAAAACTTATCCAATCCATACAGACCATTTACTGTTAACAAAATAACTATTGCGCGTCTAATTTGCAGGTTAAAGTTGGAGGTTTAATTACCGAGTAGCCAGGGGCCTTGCGGCCCCCAGCCCTCACCGAACCGTACGTACGCGTTCACGTATACGGCTCTTCCAGATTAAAGCAGCCTAGGCTGCGTGTGGCAAAGATGATTGGGCACAACGCCTATGGGCTTTAAAGGTTTCCAGATTTCTTGCGCAAGTTTGAACAGCTTGCGCCACGGGACTGGACGACGTTGCCTGCGGTATTTGCGCCGAAGATAGCGACAAATCAGACGCCTCACAGAGTGGAGCTCCCGGTAAAAAATATGGTTCGCATTGGAATAGCGAAAATAATTGCACCAACCCCGCCAAACAGAGAGCACAACTTGCCGTGCTTCCGCCAGAGTGAGGTGAATCTTGAGCTTTTCTCGCAGACTGTCTTTGAGGCTCCGCCTAGATTTCTCCGAGGGCTGGCGCGCAATCCAAAATCTTTGTGGATTATCTGCGAACGCCCTTAGATGGATCTTGAAACCAAGGAAATCGAACTGAGATTGATAACCACGACGGTGATTACTCATGTCTACTTCTCTTGTCTTGGACTCCTTTAGGGAAAGCTCCCCGCCTTTCATCCAAACGTAGAGAAAACGTCTGGCCGTTTTAAGCTCCGACGCTGTTCTTGCCGTGATGATAAAATCATCGGCATAACGAAAGAGCTTTACCGATGAGCTTTGTCCATAGACTTCTGCAAACTTCTCGTCCAACACATGATGAAGATAAACATTGGCTAATAGCGGTGAAAGTGGTCCGCCCTGCGGAGTTCCCTTTATACTTGGCTGCCAAGGCTTTCCTGGCTCCTGAAACCCTGACTTCAGAATTCGACTAATTAACCGCATAATTCGCGGATCAGCTATTTCCTTAGTTAAGAATTTGAGTAGCTTATTGTGACTGACTTGATCGAAAAAATTCTCGATGTCAGCCTCCAAAACGTGTCGGTCACGATAGGCTTGTTTTGCCACTATAGCGACACAATCTATCGCCTTCCTCTTGGGTCTAAACCCGTAGGAAAAATCGTAGAACCTCTGCTCGTAGACTACCTCCAATAGTAGCACGAGTGCCCTTTGGACCACGCGGTCCTCTAAATTGGGAATACCCAAAGGTCTTTTCTCCCCATTGCTTTTGGGGATGTAAACTCGTTTGACTGCACCCGGTTGATAGGCGCCCGCTTCTCTGAGTTTCGCACTCAGAGATTTAACAAATTCCCACTCGTTACCTTTTATTGATCCCACGCTGACTCGATCTAAACCCGCGCATCCGCAATTATTTAGAACTAGTTTTAGTGCATCGGCAAGAAGATAGGGGTCGGTTATATAGCGATAAAGATCCCACTGTTTACGACCTCGTTTTGCATGATCTGCCACCCGAACTCGAATACGTCTTGTTTGTGGGTTGAGGGACATTTGCTTCTCAACCCAGGTTGGATGTTGGGACATCTCAAGATCCTCATTACAGTCGCATTTGCGAGCTCAAGTTCCTTCTGGACCTGACAACCCCTTCCTCTGACTTCTTCCCTGAGTCTCACCATGTTTCCATGGCTGCTTGAGTATTATGGGTGTCTCTGACTTCTCTTAAAACACCTGATCAGAGCTTATTGACTTCACTCCTTCGGTTGTCTACTTGCTCAACCATCATAGACCGTCTTAAAAGATCTCTCCGGTTAACTCCTATGACTCTCACCGGCCCGCCTACAGTCAGTTGCAAGAGAGTGAGTGTCGGTCATTCCGGTTCCACCTGCCGACAGCTTGTAGCCTTCCACGTCGCCAACCGCTTGGGCCTTGCCTCTATCTTCCCATTAACTCGCATTTTTAACTGTTCACTATTAGTTTAGGCTGACCGATGTTGCTCGCGCACAATACCTCGTGACCGCTTTTCACTTGCTACTTAACCCCCGAGTGTTACCACTGCCGGAGACCGCAAGAGGCTTTAGCGGATGGGGCCGGTAACGAACAAATCTCTATTCAGATGTGCTCCCCCTTTCCGCACCACTACCACAGACCTTTAAGAGCGTCTGCTGCGCAGACGGTCCCGCCGCCATTGCAGTTTTGTCTCTAGCACGACTGAGAGTGGTATAGTACATAGGGTCATCTTCGGACGAAAATGGAGGTGGCGGCCGGATTCGAACCGGCGTTCACGGATTTGCAGTCCGGCGCCTAGCCACTTGGCTACGCCACCTCACCCGATAACCTGAGCTTTGGATAAAAGCAAATTCGCCTCCAAAACTCAAGTCCTATTCAATGGATCAGAGAAGTTGCTCACGCGAAAATTTGATTGAGATTCTCGAAGTTTCTCCAAGCCCACTGTGAAGCCTCATTGAGATGAGACAATTGGATGGATAGATTCTCATCCAAGTCGGCCAAAGTCCTAGCCACCCGCATCAGAGCCCGCATTCGGCGCCGAGAATCCCCCATCGTGGGCAAAAGGTTTTCTTTCACAAAGGGAGGCAGAGTCTGAGAGATCTTTGCCTCATCCGTCCTGCCGTTGACTTCGATAAAACCCATTTCCTGAATTTCAGTCAATTGGCGATTTCTTTGAAACAGACGAGCTCTTTCGATATGTTCAAAAATGCTTTGCATAGACTCCATTCCAGCATTTTTGGAATGACCCTGACCCGTCTTTGCCCAATCGCTGCTAAAGGCCAAAACGTCAAATCGATCCAGCATGGGACCACTCATCCTTTCTAGATAAGATCGACAACGAGTCAGACTAAATCGGCACGGGGCTCTGCGTTCTGGAACCAAGCGTCCACAATGACAAAGGTTGGTCGTGGCCAGCAAAAGAAATCTCGCCGGTAACGTCTGATTTTGCCCTCGACGAGAAATGACAATCTCTCCGCTTTCTAGTGGCTCACGCAAGGATTCCTTTACCTGGGTGGGAAATTCTAAAAATTCATCTAACAGAAGCAATCCACCGTGCGCCCGAGTAATTTCACCTGGAAAGACCGGGAATCCCCCGCCAATCATCGAACTTGGAGTCACACTGTGGTGAGGTGAAACAAAGGGCCGATAGGGCGTCGAATCGCTAAACCAGCGTTTGACTCGCGCCATCTCGGGCCACAAGTGAGAGGGAGGAGGCCCAAGAAGAGCATGCAGCCCTCTGGCAAGAGTCGTTTTGCCAGAACCGGCGGGACCGGCGACCAATGTCGCATGCTCTCCGAGTGAAACTATTTTTAAGAGTTTAGCCGCTTCGGTCGGAAAATCCAATTGAGGCAAAGGAGTCGCCTCGAACTTAAATTCACAAAGGGCTTGGCCCCCAATTTTTCCGGAGATCGCAGGCCCTTAAGATCCTTGATCATGAGAAAGGACCACGGCAGCTGTTGATCATGGTTCCCAGTAAAGATCGGGGCTTGAGTGGGGTGATTGAAAAGAGAATCCAGGTCTCCTGGAGCATAGACTTTCCCATCAAGTCCGAGCTCGCCGTAGACATAGATATCCTCGCCAAGCCCTTCTGGTGGCCTCATCTGGCCTGATTTCCAGAGGTAAGCACAGGCAATTGCGAGCTCCAATCCTCGACTTGATTTTCTCCAATGTGAAGGTCTCAAGTTAATAAGAATTTGCTGCCCGGCTGGCCATTTGAACCCTTGAGTCTTGAGGGCCGATTTGATCTTCAGTCCACTTTCTCGAATAGCCGTATCTGGCAAGCCCATAATTTGAAGCTGATTCACACCTGGGAGCAGGTTCAGCTCAACCTCAATAGAAACCAGCTCCATTCCTTTTCGGACAAATGAATAAATTCTCATAAATCCCATTGATGCAAAAAAGAAGGAAGCGAGAAGTCCTATTCTTTCGGTCGCGGGCTAAATAGAGTCCAGAGTTCGAATCAGATCGGACAAACCCCAGAGCTAAAATTCAGATTTTTTCTTTATTTCTCGGCGGGCTCAGACAAAGGATGATGTCGATCGATCTCTTCTCGAATTTTTTTTGCCGACACTGATGTATAAACTTGCGTTGTTTGAATACTCGAATGCCCAAGAAGTACCTGAATCGATCTGAGGTCGGCTCCCGATTCAAGGAGTGCCGTTGCGCAACCATGCCGAAACCGATGAGGCCCCATCGGTTCGTCGAAGCCCGCCTTGATAGACCAAGCCGACAACCAGCGCCAAATGTCCACACGGGAAGGCCGATGACCTCGATCATTTAGCAAAACTGCTGAATTCTCGCCCTTCACAAGATAAGGCCTGACTTCTGCCAAGTAATCCCTAAGCTCGCGCATGAGCTTGACCGTTAAGGGAATTAATCTTTCCTTGCCACCTTTGCCCAGAACCTTAATCCAAGCTTCAGTTTCATTGATGTCAGACAAATCAAGTCCCACGAGTTCGCTGACCCGACACCCAAGGCCAAAGAGCAACAAAAGAGTGATCTGATTGCGCGCTGTTCGATAGGAATTTTCCACTTCGCAGGCTTGAATAAGACGATGAAACTCGTCCGCAGTGAGCCCTCGAGGAAGAGTGACGTTGACCTTCGGAGGACGCAATTGCCTCAACTCAGGCACCGTCATTCCCTGCTTTTCACAAAAGCGAAAAAAGGTCCGCAAACTGCTGACCACCCTCGCCTGAGACCTTACACTCAAGCCTCGCTGACTCAAAAATTCATATAGTCTGGAAATATCGGAATGCTTTTCCCGAAATTCTTCAAAAAGCTCCAAGTCACGACGATATGCCATAACGGTGTTCAGTGACCGTCCTCGTACATGCTGCAAATCATCGAAGAACTCAACCCAGTACTGTAGTGCCATAAAGAATGCGTGTTATATCAGAAAGCACCCCTAACGCCAAAGACTTTTCTGGTCCCTTGTTTTCCCTGTCCTGCCTCGACCTGCTCAGCTCAGGCTTTGAATTCAAAATATGCTCAATGGTGCTCACTTGCGCTCAATTCTTCTCACTGGCCACCAAAACCAACCAAGGTCGAAATTTTTCCGAGAAAATCTTCGTTGTTGTTCGCATCAAAATCCCAAAGACTCAATTGAATTGTTCCCTTTAAATCATCAGTTCCGTCAACAAGATCATAGCTCCTAACCAAAATACGCTTGCCACTGCTATCAGACATCTCCACTTCAAATTCCTCACCGTTCACAATGCCATTGCCCCTTTGGCTGACAAACACTTTTGTCACGTGTGCTGTTTGTCCCTTAAGTACAAAATCAATGAGAAGAGCATTTTCATGCTCTCCAGACTCATTTTTTAAATCAACAAAAATGGCTCTTGCCATATCCATGTCGAGAGGCGACAAATCGCCCGATTGTCCCATAAAGCTGAAGTCCAAAATAGCCAAAACACTTGCAGGTGGGCCCATCGTACCTTCTTGGTCTGACCAGCCTTCCGCAAAATAGAGGGCTGCGTTTTCATTATTCGCAATTGTCGAAAAGGAAGACATACCCCCTACGCCAGAACTCTCTCCAAATTCTTTAATCAAATCCATGAGCTCTTTATCGCCAATTCCAGCATCGGCCTCTCGCCACTGATAGGAGCAGCCGCAAGCAAAAATTGCGACTAACAACCCACCTAGTAATGTCCATTTCGCTTTCACATTTTTCATTTTCTTCCTCAACCATTTCACTTTACTGGCCCATCAAATTTTTAATAGATCTATTTCTCATAGATTTAAATAGGTTTAATAGGTAAAGAAAAATTTATTTAAAGGCGGAAGACCCGGGTAGCCGACCACACAGGCAACGCTATTAACCGAGTCAACAATAACGTCGGCCATGAGACCATAAGGATAAACGCGACTTCCATCGTCAACGAGGTTTGGCTGAACGCCCCGTATAATTCCATAATCAAAGTGCAAGCGAACGATCGTTCCATCGGTATGACGAGCCTCTAGTGAAAGACCACGAAATCCACCCAGCGAAGGATCCCACTGTCCATTTGCTGTTGTGGCAACCTGATAGGCTCCAACGGGCATGGGACAATACTGAGAGGAAACTCTCACCGACATGATTCCAATAGCTGAGACCGGACCACTATAACCGGAAAATCCCGAGGCACCGGCCGATCCAGCAAATGTAAGGCCAAGCTCAAGACGGTAATTAGCCAGTGTTCCTCCATTAAATCCTAGGGCAGCTCCGAGCTGAGTCCCGTCAGCAATGCAACTGGGGCAAGCTGGATTATAAGGATTTACTGGAGTCGTCGCCGTCTTGCCGTCTTTCTTTCCACAACCAGTGGTCATCATGGCCAATGAGACCATCAGAAAGGCAAAGAAACTCCAAACTACAAAGTTCTTTATTTGGTATTTTTGATTCTTCATATTATTACCTGTTTCCTGTTTTCCTGTTTTCCTGTTTAAAAAATCCGTAAATTGTTCAATCATTTAACTATCAATAATTATCCAATATTTCCTTCGTCTCGCCATTAAAGGCCTCATCTAATACCATCCCGGAAAAACTCCCGAGTTCAACGTAGTCACTGTCAGGATAAATGCTGCGAGTTGTTTCCACTGAACGATCTGTTTTCCATGCCCGACAATCATATGGTCCAAGAGAGACGAACCAACATCGAGTGGGGGGATGAGGAGCATAAGTTAAACCGAAATTCTTAAAATAAACTTTGCCGCCCAAAAGATCTTCGGGACCTTTTCCATCACCAAGATCGATCCACTCATCTATAACGACAATAATACCGCCAAGAAAATCTTCGAAGAAGCCATGGTAAGCATACTTGTTGTCTTTATGTTGCCAAATATTAAATTGAACTTCCTTATCACTTGATCCTGAAGTGAAGTAACCTTCTTCTTGGTACCCATTATCAACGTAGCTGACAGTGACAACGCCACCGTAGCCATTTCCAGCTTTGGTCAGATTCACATTGAGTCGAATGTCTTTTGGGCTGTTCATGGGACGACCCGTGTACTCACCCATGCGCTTATTTTTTGCTCTCTGATCAGCACCAGTAATCTTAAGTTCTGCTGATCCTCCCCACTCCCAGTTGGATCCTGGACCTTGTCCCGGACCGTTTCCAGGAGGAACATACGGCCCTTGCGGGACCTCAACAACAGGAGGTGCAGCATCAGGGGGAGTCTCCTTCTTTTTTTCCTTCGCACAGCCAGCCAGTACCGCCAGGCCAACGAAAGCCACCAGAATATTTTTACTTCGCATCATAATCACAACCTCTGTTAAGCCCTACAAACCAGGCTCGTTTCTAACAACCAGTTAGTGCCAGGCCCGTGCCCGAATGAGACGATTACGTATAACTATTTGAAATAACTAGATAAGTGTCCATTTTGAGAAGATTGCTAGACACTATGAAGAAGTGTCAAACAGACGGTGTCCAGACATAAATTGTCATTTTCCGTGAAACCCTTGTATTTACAAGTGGATAGCAAATTTAGAAGTCTGGCTTTAGCACCTGCACCACCTTAGCCCCCAAATTCTTGCCTTTGGCAGCATTCGCAAAGATCATTACTAACGAAATAAAAAAAGCTAAAGGTTTTGTCAATTCTGCCGACACAGGACTTAGGGAGTTCGAACAATGACTAAAATAAACTCAGCCAGCCTTCTTGCCGCCTGTGCCGTCATCTTTTTTGTAGTGAAGGTTATCATCGGCGTTATGGGTTGAGACACAAACGTTAAGCGAACCTAATAAAAAACCAATCAGCGTTTTTGAGCCCCCTTTTTTGGGTGTCTAAAGCACAGGAACTCAAAATGTGGCGCAGAATTATACCTCAAACTGTGGCATATGAATTGCAAAGGTCTCGTTGCGATACACACTAGAGGAAAGATAAAAATGAATATCAGACGAGCACTTGTAGGTATACCAATTTTTGTTTTTACCTTAGCCAATACCAATTCAGTCTGGGCCAAATATCAGTCACTTTTGTCTGGCGAAAAGGTGCAACTAACTGAGAGACGTGTATATAACAACTATAAACTCTGGGAATGTAAGGATGACGAACAGAGCGAAGATAGATTGATAGAAACTAAAAGATACCTAGGTGATGTAGTTGAACTCGTTATGGATGCCAACCCTGACGTATTTAGGTCGGAATACGCGAAAAGCGAATTTTGTCTATTCGTGCTCAAGGGCGAAGCCGCTAGGGGAAGCATGGCATCCGCGGGAAACATGGGAAATGGAACTCTCAAGTTTTCAAATTTTGTTGATGAATTTGAGAGTGACGCCGAAGTTGCGGCAGTCATTGCCCATGAGTTGGCGCATGTAACTCTGCAACATTATCTTGGGACTCCCTTTCTTCATCCTGGAGTAAACGATCAAGAGATTGCAAATCTACAAAAGGATTATTTTAAAGAACTGTCAAAATTCTCAACGGAATACCTGGCGATTCTTACAAAGCTTGCGTCACATCAGAATCTGCCGGAAACGCTCAAGCAATCTGCGCAGAAACATAGAGATGTTTTTTCGAATTTGAAGCTAATGGCCGACACTCAGGTTGGAGTTGCAGTTGACTCCGCCAAAAATGATTGGGATCGCCCTTCTGATTCAACGGATACTGAGTTTTTTCTTGGTCAACTTGATTCTCTTGGTTACCAAAATTATGCCGATAAAATTCGACAACTGGATGAAAGTAAATTAAATAATGCTCTCTCAAATTATATTTCCAGGTTGAAGAGACTTATTGGCGATGCCGAATTCAAATATTGGATGGAAATAGAAGCTGATCTTGTTGGGCTTCGATATTATTCACGAGCGGGCTTTGACCCAAATGCTTTGCTAGATCTCTGGGTGAAAAGAGAAAATTCAGAGTCATGGTTGACGGGAATAACTTGTAACCGGCCTGTGCGACTGGACAAAGCCCCAGCCGTACTTTACCCTCTCAAGATTAGAAATAAACTCCTTATCGAACAGAGTCATCCAACCCACTGCTGGAGGGCTTGGAGATTGGCGAAAGAGATTGAATATTTAAGGCAAGAGGGTTGGTCATTTGGTGAAAAAGTAAATATTCATGAAACCAACAATCGCTTGCAGAGAATCAAATTGGAGGAAAAAGATCATGAAAGACTTTCCAAGTAAACTTCAAAATTTCTCGACCTTAAAAACCATGATTTTTGCTAGCGACCGTCATATCTGCCGCACGATATGTGACCCTATGCTATTTCCAATAACCGCATTTGATTGTGAATTAAATGACGTCACCAGTAATTTTGGAGCTGAGTTGAAACACCTCTCTAAGAGCAGGATGCATAAGTCACGTCTGTCCGATTCTCAGAGGAGCATTGGGCGGAAACGTCCGTCCATTGCTTACTTAGTGCTCGGGTGGTTTTCTGTTTTTTTCTTATATATTTCGCTTATTGGTTGTTCAGTATTTAGGGAGCGGCCGGGCTCGAATTGCTCCGACTATGAACCGTATTGCGGATTTCTAGGTGCAAGGAAAGAGTGCACATACAATTCGAGTGGTTGCAGGTCCTGCACTTGCATTCCAAATCCCGGAACAAACCTATTTGAGCAACAACAAAGAAATCCATAATGCCTGTCCAGTAGGCATTCAATTACCCACAAGTTTCATTCCGTTTTCTTCCGCGACTTGAATTTCTGCGAGTCTAGCATTCCTCTCCATTAACCACACCGGCGGTAAGGTCCATCCCTCTTATGCACAGCTCTCGGAGGTACAGAAATTGCACCTATACCTCTCCACCCTGATTTGTGTGTTTGCGGCTGTAGTTTCTCAGGTAACTCTTTCATCAAGTTGGTGATCTTACGTCTTGTAGAAGCCTGAAAGTTCGGATTCAATTTTTCGCCTCAGTCTTCGCAGTCCTGACTCTGAACATAGGAAGTATCCCAAAAGCAAGTGCCTCTCAAGCTGGCTCCTGCCTTGCCGCCCTTCCGCAGCCGGAACAAAAAAAGAACTCAGGTTTTCGCGGCTTATTTAAGATCAGACAATCTGAATATCCAGATAAACCCACAGTTGTCGAGTCTTCAAGGGATCAGCATGGTCTCATTGAGATCTCAAGAATCCACAGGTGGGGGTGGGGCTCCAACCATCAGTCTCCAGGGGCACAGGATATGATGGGCAACCCTCAGTGGGTGTTATTTGCCTTTGGATTGGAGGCCGCTGAATGGATGGGAGTCCGCCAGTTGGACGAGCACACAATGACCATTTTTGATGGCGAAAGAGCAAAAAATGTCGTCACTGCTTTAAATCAACAAATGATCAAGATGAATCTCGATCCCTTGCCCATCCAATTTTATCAATTGCCTCCCTACGTGGGCCTGCAAGATATTGTTCCCTATCTCACTTTGTTTTCCGATTCCTGATCTCTGCCGATCTCCGGTGAGTTTAATTCCCTCGTCCACGATTTCTCCTACCATTTCTCGTCCATTATTGCGCCACCAGTTGTGATCAAATTGATAAGGATTCAAACTCGTTTTGTTTTGAAATTCGTTGAACACCTTTCTTCAATTTCCTTATCTTTTGAAAATCAGACACAGAGGGATCATATTAAAAGAATAGAAAATCTCCCTTCATTTTCCTTTATGCTTGTTGCAAAATTTGGATCACATTGTTCTGGCGGTAAAGCTTCCGGAGTACATATTGCCGAGGTAATTAAGTCTGTCACAAAGGCTTGGCCTGCAGGTTCAAGTCGGAAGGATATGGAGATCATTTCAAGGCGACTCTCCGAGGAACTTGAAGCCTTTCCAACCTCCACCAAAATGACCCTGATTTTAAATTCAGTTTCGAACCTGATGCGGCAGAACTCCCGGAGACACTCACTCGAAGAAGAGATCAGGTGCTCAGGGCCATCGAAGCCATCAAGCATAATCTCAATAAATAAATGAAGACACCATTTTAAATCAGATTTCTCATGTGTCCCCAGGCTTGCTTCTTTCTCTCAGCTACTTCGGACCCGGTACCAAGCATCTCCGAGAGGGAGTAGGTCTTTCGCCACCGACGCTCGGCATAGATCACGTCGGCGCCAAGGCGAGCATGTTCGATTCCAAACTGATCTGCCCACTGTCTACCAAAGATCAGACCCGATGGTATTCGTATGTTTTCCAACAAAGACCTTAAATCAGCCTCCGAACCCGATCCTCGTAAATACAGCACTTGATTAGAAAACAAGGCTGTCATTATCCTGGTGAATAGTTCTTGGATTTCGCCAGACATTGGTTCGGGAATATAAACAATAATACTGGCCGAGTCAGGATTGCCCTCGATTCGCCAACTTGGAGAAACAGAGCCAGCCACTGAAAAGCTCTTCGACAGAAGATGCGGGCGAATGACGTGAGTGAGGCCTAAAACCTGTGCAAAATAAATCTGCTGTGGCGAAAATCTGACATTCACTCTATCCATCAGCACCAAGCTAACAAAAGGGATCTTGCACGTCACTGAATACCCCAGCGCATTATCATAGACCTCCTGCCCTTGAACAGAATAGGGAGGACCACCGAACAGCCAGAGGGACTGAGGCATCGAAATAAAGACCAGGTCGGCAAAGTTTTCCTCCGCCTCAGGACCAAATTGATGCGTATTCCATTGGGCGCCTTAAGAACAAAAAATGACATCCGATAACTAACTTGTGAATCCTATTTCAACAAGGAGGGGAAATGGATAACTTAAAAAAGACAAAAGAAACGAATTTACAGGCAAATGAGCCCCAGGTTGTAGCAGAATTCCGCATCAACGCAGTGCCAACCCAGACAGATCAATTCCTGATGGACTACAACCACTGCTGTCTCTGTGGAAACGAACTCCTGTTTACCCATGTAACGGATTTTGTTGCTTTGCACGTCCAAGAAGAGTCTTTTTGTACGAAGTGCAACATTCGCACAAGGCAAAATCACCACGGCCTTCAATAGAAAATAAGAAAAAAATCATATCAAGTGGAAGCACTGCGCTACCCACTTTCTATCTACTGACAGTGAGCCAATAACCTCGCTATAAGTAATTCAAATTGAGCGTTAATGAATACGTTCTCCTCAGCATGGGGGGACGTATGAGCAATGCGCGTTCCAAAAATAAGTAGAAAACAAATCCTGAAACCCTTTGGTATGGTTTGGTTTAAATTCGTTTTTGGTTTTGCGCTGGCTGTACTCACTGAGGAAGACCCATATTTATGAGCAAAATAGTCATTGGAGTACCCAAAGAAATAAAATCAGGGGAAGCCCGAGTTGCAGTTACGCCAGAGAGTGCTGCGAAGCTGATAAAAATGGGATTTTCGGTCCAGATCGAAAAGGGTGCTGGGGAGCCCGCAAGTTTTTCTGATTCGAACTATACCCTGGCTGGAGCACGTGTTCTTGAGAGTCCTGCGGACGTATGGAGCCAAGCCGACCTCATTCTCAAAATCAATCCACCTCAGTGGAACCCTCGAACCAACTCTCACGAAGCAGATCTCCTCAAAAAGGAAGCACATCTCATTAGCTTTATTTGGCCAGCTCAGAATTCAGATTTGCTCAAGAAACTATCCCAATCCAAAGTGACTGCGCTCGCCCTGGACTGCATCCCACGGATTTCGCGAGCCCAGAAGATGGACGTGCTGAGTTCGATGGCAAACATTGCAGGTTACCGCGCTGTCATCGAGGCCGCTCATCAATTTGGCCGTCTTTTCACTGGACAGATCACCGCCGCTGGCAAAATGCCTCCTGCAAAAGTTCTCGTTATCGGCGCAGGAGTTGCAGGACTTGCTGCTGTCGGGGCCGCTCGAGCTCTTGGAGCTATCGTCAGGGCCTTCGACACTCGTCCAGAAGTGAAAGAACAAGTCAAAAGCATGGGCGCTGAGTTTCTCGAACTCAAATTTAAAGAAGAAGGCTCGGGCGGGGGCGGCTACGCAAAGGTCATGAGTCCCGAATTTATCAAAGCTGAAATGGAGCTCTTTGCAAGGCAAGCAAAGGAAGTCGACATTATTATTACCACTGCTCTCATCCCAGGAAAAAAAGCGCCTCTTTTGATTGATGGTGCAACGGTCGCTCTCATGAAAGAGGGATCTGTCATTGTCGATATGGCCGCTGAACAGGGCGGCAATTGCGAATTTAGTCAAGCTGACCAGATCGTTAAGAAATGTGGAGTGACCATCATTGGCTATACAAATCTTGCCAGCCGACTCGCAACGACAGCCAGCGAACTGCTTGCCTCAAACCTCGTTCACCTTCTGACAGACATGACAAAAGGGGAAACTGGTTACCGCGTCGATATGAAGGACGAAGTCATTCGTGGCGCCCTCATTTTAAACGGTGGTGAAATCACTTGGCCTCCTCCGGCCCGAGCAACGCCTCCAATTGCTCTCGAAAAAGTTTCCTCCGAAAACAAAAAGCCTGCGGTCAAACCGGAGTTGAAAAAGGCGAAGAAATTCTCGGGAGTTGATTTCACTTTACTTGGATTGGCCGTCCTGTTTTTTTTCCTTGGCCAAAATGCACCCTCAGAATTTCTTGGCCATTTTAGCGTCTTTATTCTCGCAATCGTGATTGGTTGGCAAGTGGTCTGGAACGTGGCTCCGGCCCTCCACACTCCTCTCATGAGCGTAACCAATGCAATCAGCGGCATTATCATCATCGGAGCGCTTGTTCAGTTGCGTGGTGACTCTCTTGGGATTGCCGGTGCACTTTCGTTAGTTGCCGTCGTTATTGCTTCAATTAATATTGCTGGCGGTTTTTTAGTAACCAAACGCATGCTCAAAATGTTTCATAAGTAGGAGAAAAGATGTCCGAAGGACTACTCACGGTTTCTTATCTTGCCGCAAGCCTTCTATTTATTTTAAGCCTCGGTGGACTTTCCAATCAAGAAACTGCACGCAAAGGCAACCTCTATGGCGTTTTTGGAATTGCAATCGCCATATTGGTCAGTCTTGTTGGCGCTCATGGACTGGGACTGATCTCTTCCGTCATGGCCATCTTATTGGGTGGAGCCATTGGAGCCCTCATCGCGGCGCGAGTGGCAATGACGGCTATGCCAGAATTAGTTGCTATTTTGCACAGTTTTGTGGGACTTGCGGCCGTTCTGGTGGGGGCTTCGAGTTTTTTTGGTGGAGATATTCAAAAACTCAATGGCATGGCTCGACTCATTCATGAAATTGAAATCTTCGCGGGTGTCATTATAGGTGGAATTACCTTCACAGGCTCAATCGTCGCATTTGCTAAACTTCGGGGCTCCATCAGTGGGAGACCCTTGCTCCTTCCTGCGAGACATATTTTAAATTTATCTGCTCTTGTTGGCTGCGTCCTTTTCGGCGTCTTGATCTCACATGCGACGAACCTAGAAGAAAGTTCATCCCTTTTTATCACCATGATCCTTGTTTCCTTTTTTATGGGCTGGCATTTGGTCATGGCTATCGGAGGAGCCGATATGCCAGTTGTCGTGTCGATGCTCAATTCTTATTCGGGCTGGGCTGCGGCGGCCACGGGTTTTATGCTTTCCAATGATCTCCTCATTGTAACTGGAGCGCTCGTTGGAAGCTCAGGTGCTATTCTGAGTTATATCATGTGCAAGGCCATGAACCGTTCGATTTGGAGTGTGATCTTTGGAGGATTCGGTGCTAGCCCCGCAAAATCAGTTACGACCAAAAACTCCGCCTGCCTAGGTGTTGTCCATGAAATCAGCGCAGAAGAAACCGCAGATCTCATGCTCAACGCACAAAATATCATGATCATCCCTGGATACGGAATGGCCGTAGCTCAAGCTCAGCACCCTATTAAAGAAATCACTTCTCTCCTCAGAGATCGAGGGGTAACAGTGCGATTTGGAATACATCCTGTTGCGGGGAGACTACCTGGCCACATGAACGTGCTTCTCGCAGAGGCCAGCGTCCCCTACGATATTGTGTTCGAAATGGATGAAATCAATCGCGACTTTCCCGACATTGATGTCACGCTCGTTATTGGTGCCAACGACATTGTGAACCCAGGGGCACTTGATGACCCCTCAAGTCCCATTTTCGGAATGCCCGTCCTTGAATGTTGGAAATCAAAACACGTCATCGTCATGAAACGAAGTATGGCTTCGGGATACTCGGGCATCGAAAATCCCCTCTTCCACAATGACAATACAAAGATGCTTTTTGGCGATGCAAAGCAGAAGGTATCCAATATTTTGAACTCGATTCAAACTCACTCTCACTAGCTAGCTAGCTAGCTAGCTGAAATCTGACTGTCCAGTTTGAATGGGCAAGTACTCAATATGAGGCAAAACCTCGCTTTTGTGAGACCTCGCCAGCCTCCTTGACAATTAATAATACATAGCGTAGTTAAGTGCCGCGCTCACTGCGAGGATTTTAGAAGCAGTGTTTCGAGTACGCCTTTCATTTAAGTTCCTGAGAGCAGAAGAGATGGCTGCAAATTTCTTTACTTAGAGCGTGCTATTTTACTTAACTTTTGGAGCTAATATATTTCGTGATTTTGCGACATTACTCCCACTTTTTTAGCAAGAAACGCCACTCATTGTTTAGTGCTTTGACAGCTCTCAGCCTTTTTTTTGGTCTGCCAATCCGTGCGGCTCTTCATCTATCCGAGTCAGCGAGCGGTACGGCCCACACGTCAAGGTGTGCAGTGCTGTTGAATCCGCACAGAACTCTAGCCACAATTTTACCCCACATCACGGATGATCAAGCCCTTCTTTTGCTGAAAGCAAATTATTCAGAACTACTCACCTGGTTAAGCCAGAAGGCTGACGCAACAGCTGAGGGCGGCACTTCGACTCCAAAGGGAATTTTCGGTCCAAAAAAAAATCTGACTCCATCTATGTTACTATTTGGAGAGGACAATGTAGAAGTAAATCGTACGGCGGTTGGATACCTTGCCCTTAAATGGATTCTTGCAAACGACTATGAGACCTTCACGCAAAATCAAGCACTACCTGTCCGCCTTTCTCTTGAATCATTTTCGCAACTACGAAGCTATGTTCTTGCAACTTTGAAAACTCCGGAAGATTTCGATGCCATGATCGTGATGATCTTGACGAACGATTTGGGCAAAATAAAACGTTACCACGAGTTGACAGAAAAAGCTGTTGGTCGTGCGGTTGTCGATCACGATGAGGTTTTATTCGTCGGCTTTGGTGAGTGGCCTGAGATTTCTCCAAACTTCATGAGGCTTTCATCGGAGAAAAAAAGCTGGATTTTAGATGGGTTAAGAATGGGATCAAACTTAAATATAGGTCAATTTGCACAAGCCGAAAACCTACCGGCGAACCTTTTGGGAGTTAAAGCCTTAGCTGGCAAACCCGAGGCCTTCGAATTTAAGTTTATTGAATTGTTGCTGGATGTGGCCGGAGCAAACGGTCATTTAGATTCTGGTGGTGCGAAGGTCATGATTGAGCCAGTTTATCGAAACTTCATGTTAGCGCGAAATGCATTAAAAGAAGTCATCGCTGGGCGGTCGGTGCGTGACAGTTATGATCAAATTCTTATTGATAAGAACAAGCAACTTGTCGAAAAAGGGTTTCATTCTTTAGATGTTAAGAGTTCAGTTGAGCGAGTTATCTTGCGACTTTTGACTCTTCGACGGACAACAACTCGCGAACAGGCTGAAGAGCTCTATGAGGTATTTATTAATTTGCCCGCAAATGCTCGAGCTATTCTCGTTTCAGAACTTAACGTAGATGGTACTGATGACGGTTGGGGCACCTTACCCTACTATGCTCCTGCTCTGATCAGCAACGCATTAGGGAGCCTATCTAATACTCCAGGCGGATCTGTTGTAGCATTGCGCACCGTATTTTTATCTCTTGCGAGAGTATTTCAAGAGGCTAGAATCCAATTAAAAAATCGTCAGAGTAGTGGTGGCATCTACACTGTGAATGTTGAATCACTCGCTAAGTTCGCGCTGTCTGATGAATATAGGAATAATCCCGACACTTTACTCAACTTGCATTATGAACTGTTTCAAAATGGCAGTGACGCCAACCAATCTGGAGTCAAGTTATCTGCCTATTCGAGCATCGACTCGTCTCTCTTCGTACAAATAAATAACTTAGTCGATTTGCCTGGAAATTCATTTGCAGTGGTGGGAATTGGTGGAGGCTCAGATGGAGTTCAAGCGGCACAGCTAGCCTTGATACTAAGGTCCGCTGGTAAAAATGTAAAGTTCATCGGGTCGGTGCGTACGGACAAGACCGGCTCACAAGGTGCTGGTGGTAAAATCGGTGAAAACCGGACCATATACAGCCATGGGGGCATGATTGCAGACGGTGTCTATCGTGTGTTGTCAAACTCATCTGGAAGCGGAAGGTTTCTGGAGAACTTGCCGGCTGATGAATTCCCCATGTATTTGATTTTAGATAGACAGAATGACGGCTTACATTCTCAGTTTCAAAATTTAATTCGTTCGGTTGATGGAGTCGACACTCTCATTGCTGTCGATACAGGCGGAGATGCACTTTTTCCGTCGAACAGTGAAAGACAAGACCAAGGTCGCTCTACTCCTGATCAGGATTTAAGGGTCATTTCATCTTTGCGCGGAGTGCAGGTTGCCAACCGACTGAGTGCAATTGTGGCTGCAGGCGTGGATTCACCATTAAATGCCCAGTCAATTTTGCAAGAGGCGGGGGCAAGATATTATTCACTATCTGATGCCCAAAGGGCTTCGGTGATGGCAAACTATACCCGTTGGCAGATGGACGGTACTAATGAAAACCGATTTGGTAAAACTCCTCTTGCTTGGCAGCTGGCTTTAACAAACCAACTTGGAATGCATGTAATGCCTTTGCCTACAAAGGTTGTGGTGGATCAGAAGAATCCCTGGAATCCATTTGTATTTATCGACCAAAGCATGAGTGGAATCTTTTTTATGCAACTTGATTCGCATCTGAATGTGATTGGCCCTTAACGTAGCTCTATATGAAAGGAATCCTGCTGTGATGGATCCAAGACAGACTCCCAATCCCCGCACTCTCTTCTACCTGGGCTTGCTTTTGTTCAGCCAGGTTTCTTTGGCAATCCCTCGCTGGGAGGAAGTAAACCATTACCAAGGAGGGGCATCTAATCCCTTGGTCATTTTCGCTTGTAAAAATGAGATCGAGTTGCCGGCTGACGACGGACGCTGTGCAGCATTGCCTGAGTCTGCCATTTCCCCAGTGTTAGGAATAGGAGGAATCAGTGACCCTCAGATTAATGTTGAATACGTCCCAGCCAAACCTGAGGCTGATGTAAGGAATAAATACGGAGCTTTGTTTCTGAGATGTCCTGAAAAATACAGGGCAAGCCTTTATAGATCGGGAATGTTTCCAGGCCAAAGATCTCAAGTTGTCTGTATAGCCAATCAATGGAACCACAACCGTCGAGAACCTCCCCCTGCAAGTCTCTTCTCAGGTTGGTTCAGTTGTGGCAATGGCTTCCAGATAATCTCGATGAGTGGTATGTATACACAAAGTGCTGGGCCAGTCGAGTATCAGCTCTTTTGTTTGCCCACGAATGACAAATAGATTGATTTGATTACCAGTCGCTAAATTTGCCACTCGGCTACACGGGAGGCTCTTCAGGTCACTTGGACTTTCTTTCTAGGTCTAGGAGTATTCGTTTATTTTCAATACCTCCCCCAAATCCAGACAATTCTCCGCTCTTGGCGATAACCCGATGACAAGGGACAACAATTGAGATGGGGTTTTTGGAATTGGCCATTCCAACAGCACGAGCCTTCTTTGAGTCACCGAGACGTTTTGCCTGTTCCTCATAAGAAATGGTTTCGCCATAAGGAATGCTCAGAAGCTGCGCCCACGCACTTTTCTGAAATGCTGTTCCCGCCATGACAAGTGGAAGGGAGAATTCAAATCGTTTGCCCGCAAAATACTCACAAAGTTGCTTTCGAGTCAGCGCCATCATCGGGTGATCTTCGGAATATTTAAGCGGTTGATTGATCGATTTGATTTTTTCCTTATCCCAGTCCTTTTCCCAAAAAACCCCATGCAAGCCTAGATCAGAAACTAAAAGGCAAAGCTCTCCCACCGGACTGTTCACACTGCTGTAAAAAAAATCTTTCCCATGTGCTTTCACAACAAAATTCAAAAAATTCATCTCAATATTCATTTATGCTTGCTCGGCAGCTCCTCGACAAACGCAATTGGTGACTGTTGATTGAGCTCAATAATTCCTCCCAAATAGCGTTTTCGGTACGAAAAAAAGCTTTCATATGCTTTTCAAAGTATATGACACCATTTGTTTCAGCTGCATCAAAGCTATACAGGTCGATTTCAGGGCGCTCCTGTCTGATGCCATAGAAGGGAAACACGACAGATTTAGCACAGCAAGAAACAAAAACATGGTGGCAACTGATCGACTGATATTATTAAACGTGGATTTCGGAATTTTCCTGCCATTGGCGTCTAAAACCCCTCCAAGAGGATCGGAATGACCTATCCAAATAATCCCAGCAGTATAGGGGTGGCGAAGCACTTCTTCTAAGTCTCTTTCGACTGCAGCAAAATGGGTCACCACGCCAATGCCCCTTTGTCTGAACCAAAAGAAATTAACTCTATCTTATCAAATTGAGTTATTTTCGCCCCATCCACATCCCCTATTAGAATGTGAACCTTTTTGACAAATCTGACGAAGCTGATGAGGAAACCGAACAAAATACAACAAAGACTGTCAAATATATACAGATCAATGACTTCCAACATTGGAATAGACTCTCCTGGCGAGGTTGTTTGAACTTTACGCCAACTGAGTGCAATTCAAAAGCCAATCACTTTTGAATTGAAGAACAGGCAATGCGTTTACTTAGAGGACCGCCAGACTACAAAGAAACTGCTAAATTCTATTTGCGATTCGCAACGACACTGATGACAAGCTCTCCTTGAGCTCCACCTCTTTGTTGACTTATTTTACCTTCCTTTCCGGGAGGCACAAGTATTTCAGGTTTTGAAGAAACCATCCTTTGCCATCCTTGTAATCCAGCTCAATCTTAAGACTAATAGCGTCCTTAATGTTGTGATGCTCTTTCTCAGTGGCAACAACAGAAAATCGCATCCTCTTTGTTTGATCCTTTGCTGTTTGAATGAGCTCCGTCTTATCTCCAGACATTGTGTCTATTCGAGGTTCAGCAATGAGAGTCCCGTCGACAAATATCTGCGCTTTTACCTCATAGCTAAAGCTCGCCCCTGGAGTTGAACCAGTACAGAACCTAAGGCCAAGCCAGCAAAACAAATCGAGCATAAAAATATCAAAATTGTCTTTATCCTCATATAAGCCCCGGAAATAGTCAGTTCAATATTTTGATCACTTCTATTTTATTCTATTGTATGGGAATTGAATTATGCAAATTCTTTAACCCAGGATCATCAGGCGAATAAACAAGTCCTTCGGCGAGAGTTTCACAGCCGGGGCTAATTGATTTGTCTGTATATGGGCCTCCGACTCCAAGCGATAAGCTTCTGGATGGCTGGATAATCCAGCTTAATTTTTTTGGGACACCTCAATCGCTTTCGCAAATTGAGCTTTTTCAATCAAGATTTCACCCAGCAAAACTCCGCAGTGTAGTAGCCGGTTCCATGCCGTTAAGACAAAGCGGTTTCGAGCAAACCCATCAAGCGATTCTTATCCTTTACCCCCATGGCTTCTTTTACAGAATGGTTTAGTTTTCATACTCAACAACAATGTCCTCTTTTCTATATCTGATTGAGTGCCATTGATTGAGCGTTGCCACATCAATTGGCAGATTCATTCTTGTTGCACTTGCTGAAACGCGGCAAAAATGGGCTCGTGCACCTCAGAGAAAAAATGGGCGGATATTTGATCGCATGGCAAGAAACTGAACAGGATCGGCCCCGGAATCATTTCCATAAATGCCTCTAAGCGACCGACTGACGTCTCAATCATCACGGACTGGGAAACACTCTTTTGATTTTACTATAAAATCAAAAGGAATATTAACTCCAACTTTACGTTGTCATCCGTAGGAACACTGGACTGTTTCAGAAAGGTATTGATCTGATCTCTTCCACCATAAAAATAGCCTAGAAAGTCATAAATTGGGGGTGGGTCCCTCAGAAACTAACATTTTTGAACACTTGGCGATTGATAAACTCTTTCGAAGCGATTCCAATCCACTTTTATGGGATGATTGGAACCAACGGCAACAGAATCATAACCGTAAACAAATAGGTACGTATAAGGAAAGGCTTCCTGAATGGCTTTCAAGGCCATTTTATATGAATCCGCCGAAAGCCCCTCGTTCTGAATCCATTGGCAAAGAATTCCTTTTTCAGATAGTTTCTGTGAAGCCTCGATATAGTATTCGCGCGAATAAAGATTACCAGCACCCGGATCAAGGACTGATCGGATCAGAGTAATAACGTCATATTTTTATTTTGTACTTGAGATAGATGCGTCCATCTTCAAGAACGACCTAGTTCGAGATCATTTAAGGGTTTGGCCATTGATGTGATTAAAAAAGTGACTGGCCTCGACGACACTCTTCTCAAGTTCTAAAGCGTCAACACTTTCAACACTCTGATGGGATAGCGTGACCAGCCGTGATACCTGTTCCCAAACCCACAACAGCGACCGTTTCGGATTTTCATGAAGAAGCAGTGGCACCTGTCCCGACATTAAGTATCTGCGATCCCCATGTCCAGCGCCCGCAACCGGCTTTCCCGAAATTCGCAATCCAATTTTCCTGTTGAAAGCTCATTTGCGGTCACCGCAACACTACCATAGAATACCATCCCTGTAATAGAGGTCGGGCTGGAGATATTTTCTCTCTGCTTTTCCAGCGCATCCAAGGCCCCCTCAGTTGCCATAGACATATAAATTCCTTGATTCGTCGCCAAAAAGGATCATGAGGAGAACAACAAGACACAAACAAGTCAGAAAAGACACCAAAGAAAAATACTTAATTTTCTCTTTGAGAGCAGTCCCCAGAATGAGAAAAAATAAAAAAGCAGCTGCGACAACCCAACCAGTCAGAGCAGCCAGACTTATCGTGTTACAAACTCCCATTAAAGGGAATAAGAAAAAAACCCGTCAACAAGCTCCCAATGACACCTCCGATCGTATTGAAGGCGTAAATTCTTCCAGTCGAAATTGATAAGCAATCGCTGGCGCGAAGCTCTTGATACAAATGCAAGCATAGGGGGAAAATGCACACATAAAGAAGGTACTCGATGAAGACAATCCAAAGCAGAAATGAGCAATTGGGAAAGAATGTACCCAACACTGATTCACCCCAGATAGGGTCAAATACAGATATTCCATACCCCAATGGGCGAGATCATCATAAAAGAGGAAAGGGGTGACAAGCGCATATTCCGATCATCGCCTGAATAAAGAACACTTCCACTCGCCAATTTTTTGAACGTCTCAAAGAGCCGAACCCGCCATACTTCCAGACCAACTCCAAGCAAAAATATACCAACATATTTGTGAAGAGGCGTGGACAGTCGCACCCAATATCCGCTCAACATCCGAAATTAAGCCAATTCAGGGACAATCGAAAGACCGCCTGATATAAAAAACAAGATCTCGAAACCACGCGTCTTGAGACTCGACGTCCCCTCACCGATCTGCGTGCC